>CALVTA010000012.1 GCA_944359735.1 uncultured Bacilli bacterium
ATATGAGAAAAGGTTAAGAATAATTTGTTGTTTATATAATCAAAATTTATAATTGAGCTTGCCGAACAGGTCTAATAAATATACCAGTGATGATCCATTAACAGCTTGTAATGGAAATGAATGTATATCTCATGGATTATCAGAAACGGCAAATTGGTATAATGATCAACAAACTATGGTAAATGAGACATATCCATGGTTGTTGCGCGGCGGTCTCTCTTACAATGGTACTGGTGCGGGAGTGTTCTACTTCGGCCACACGAATGTTGTGGGTGGTCCTAACTACGATAGGTCGTTCCGCCTCGTGATGAGTACTAGTAATTAAGCTATAAGTCATAGGTCTTTACTATGGCTTTTTGAATATTAAACATTTGCAAACAAATGTTTATAATGATATAATTAGTTAGAAAGAGGTAGTTATGAATAAAAAAGAAATATTTTATGATGAAATTAATTATATTAAAAATGACCGTTTGAGGAATAGTCTTATTAAATTAGTAGAACTATTACCTGATTATTTTTTTAGAGAAGCAGCTGCATCAACAGGAAAGTATCATCCTAAATATGCTCAAGGAGAAGGTGGCCTTTTACGTCATACTAAAGCCGCTGTTAGAATAGGATATGAGTTATTACAAGATTTATCTATTGGTAAAAAATATACTGATAAAGAAAAGGATCTAATGTTAATAGCTCTATTAATGCATGATGGCTTTAAAAGAGGGTTAATAGAAGAAAAATACAGTCGTTTTGATCATCCGATTATCGCTGCTAATTTTATTATGGAAAAATATGAAAAAGTTGGACTAACTAAAGAAGATGCTACTTTTATAAGTGATGCGATTAAAACTCATATGGGCGACTATACAACAGATTATAATGGTAATGAAGTTTTAGAAAAGCCTCATACCAAGTATCAAAATTTTGTCCATATGTGTGATTATTTAGCAAGTCGTAAGTGTTTAATATTGCCTTTCGATGAACATAATAATATAGAAATATAGGAGAGTTAAAGTATGGGTAAGATTATTGTTATAGAAGGAATAGAAGGATCTGGTAAAGAAACTCAAAGTAAGTTACTAGTAGAAACATTAAATAAATTAGGAATAAAATCTATAGAATTTTCTTTTCCTATGTATGAAACTCCAACTGGTAAAATCTTTAAAAACTGTATTTTAAATAACAATAGTTCTTTTCCTGAAGGTTATGATGGCCTAGAACCAGAACTTGTTTGTCTTTATACTGCTGCTGATCGTAAATACAATATAAAAAAAATAGAGGACTACTTAGCTCGTGATTATATCGTTATTATTAATCGTTATACTAGCTCTAACATGGCAAATCAAGGAAGTAAATATAATGATAGTGAAGAAAGATTTTATATGTATCAGTGGATTGATAAACTAGAATATTGGCTTTTAAAACTACCTAAACCAGATTATACAATCCTTCTTAATATGCCTTATAAATATAATAGCCAAGTATCGTTTGATTTTCTTATTGATGATAAACAAGAAAAAGTTCTTTTAGCATATAAAGAATTGGCAGAACTTTATAATTGGGATGTTATAGATTGTGTATCTAATAATAAAGAGAAAACTATTGATGAAATACATTCTGAAATATTACAAATTTTAAAAAACAAAGGAATAATTAGTATAAAATAAAGAGTTTTGGAAATGTTATTAGTAGGAAGGTTTGTGATAATATGGATTATTTACTAATACTTTTAAAAACTCTTTTCTTTTATTTTGCAATAGTTTTATTTTATCGGTTTATGGGTAAAAGAGAAGTAGGAGAACTTAGTATAATAGATTTAATTGTTTCTATATTAATAGCAGAACTTGCTGCGATTAGTATAGAAAAATATGATAGTAATATATTTCTTATGCTATTACCAGCTACTCTTTTGGTAATATTACAAATACTTATCGCTAAAATTTCCCTCAAGAGTGGTAAAGTAAGAAGTCTTTTAGATGGTGATGCTTCTGTTATTATTGATAACGGTAAGATAAATTTTAAAGAGATGATTAAACAAAGATATAATTTAGAAGATTTATTAACTCAATTAAGGGCTAAGGAAGTTAAAAGTATAGAAGAAGTAGAATATGCTATACTTGAAACAAGCGGTAAATTGTCTGTCTTTACTAAAGATGCTAATAATAGTGGACCATATCCATTACCATTAATACTTGATGGCAAGATACAGCAAATGACATTAAAGAGAATAAGAAAAAAAGAGAAATGGCTTTCTGAACTATTGGAATCTAAAAAAATAAAGTTGGATGATGTTTTTTATGCTTTTTATAAAGATAACCAACTATTTATTATAAAAAATAGTGATTGTATTTCTTAATTAGACAAAATTATCAATTATAAAAGAATATGATAAGTATATGAAAAGAGAATATTACTTAATACTTATCATTTTTTTACTTTTATTAATTTATATATTAATTCCTAATAAGAAAGGAGAAGAAGAAAAAGAAACAATTGAAAAAAGGGCTGTTTTTATCTCTTATATTGAACTTGGTAATAATTTAAGAGGAAAAAATGAAGATACTATGAAAGATACCATTGATAAGATGTTAGACAATGCACAAGATTTTGGTTTCAATATGATCTTATTACAAGTTAGAAGTTTTAGTGATGCTATATATTACTCTGATATTTTCCCAAGTAGTAGAAGTGTTGTAAATGTTGAAGGGGATGTACTTCCTTTTGATATTCTAAAATACTTCATTAAAAAAGCCCATAAAAGAGATTTAGAAATACATGCTTGGATTAACCCTTATAGAATTAGTAATAATACTGACACCTCTATAATTAGTAGGACTAATCCTGCTTATGATTTATTAGATACTGGTGATGTTGAAATAGTAGATTCCAAAGGCATTTATTATAATCCTGCTAGTAGTAAAGTAGAATCTTTAATACTAGATGGTATAAAAGAAATTATTACTAATTATGATGTTGATGGAATTCATTTTGATGATTATTTCTATCCAGCATCTAATACGATTGATGAAAAGGAGTTTATAAAAGCAAAAGAAAAAGATGAATCTCTAACTTTACAAAAATTTAGACTAAATACTATTACATCTTTAATAAAGAAAACTTATGATTTAATTAAATCTTATGATAAAAATATTCTTTTTGGTATTTCTCCTGACGGTAATATAGAAAATAACTATAACAGTAATTATGTAGATACCAGGACTTTTGCTACTAAAAAAGGATATATAGACTACTTAATGCCACAAGTTTATTATGGCTTTTTAAATAGTACTAAACCTTTTGAAAAAACTGTTAAGTCATGGAATAGTTTGATCACTATAGATATAGACTTAATTCCAGCCTTGGCTTTTTACAAAACAGGGAATATTGATAACTATGCTAAAGAAGGGATGAATGAGTGGATAGAATATAACAATATTATTGCAAGAGAAGTAATGTTAAGTAGAGATCTAAGTAATTACAAAGGTTTCGCAATTTTTCGCTATGATTCTATTTTTGGTAACAACTTGACAGAAACATCTTTTATTGAAAAAGAAAATTTAAAAAATATTTTATCTTAAAATAAAAGATGTTATAATGTAATAAAGATAGGTGATTAGATGAATAAGAAAGGATTTACATTAATAGAGTTATTAGCAACTATCCTAATATTAGCTTTGCTTATGTTAGTAGCAGTTCCTAATGTTATGAGTACTATTGATAAAAATAAGAAAGATACTTATATTGAAGATGCTAAAAAAATGATCACTTTAGCTGAATATGAAATTAGAAGTGATACCAGTATTGAATTACCTACTGAAGGAAATTGCATTGTTATTTTACTTGGCTCACTTGATTTAACAGATTTTAATGAAGGACCCGAGGGAGGAAATTATAATTTAGATGAGTCTTATGTAGTAATAGGTAGAACTGGTAATACTTATGAATACGCTGCTACACTTGTTGAGATTTATGATGAAAATAATAAAAGAGGTATTAACTTAACAACTCGCGATGAGTTGAATAATGCTAATGCTAGAAATAAAGTGGCTAAAGATACAGAATTGAACATAGAAATACCAAAGAAAGGTAAAAAATTAAATGGTTATACTATATCAGAAATCATTGACAGTTAATTAAATATTTGCTATGATTAAAAGGTAAGATATGGAGGTTATATGTGATATGAAAAGGTTTAATAAAAGGGGATTTACTTTAATTGAACTACTTGCTGTCATCATTATTTTGGCAATATTAATGACTTTAGCAATTACTGCTATGTCTGGTTATATTAGAGGTGCAAAAAAAGATACTTTTGTCACAACTGCTCAGCAATATGCTAATGCAGTAAGACTTAGTTTTGTAAATGGTGAATATGCTAGTAATGTTATGCCTTCCAGAGGAGAATGTTTAGCTGTTTCTACTAATTCGATTGCTCTTGAAAGTGGATCTCATAAGAGTTCGTTTGGTCAGGACTTTGATGCTAATAGTAGTTTTGTATTTATTTATAATAATACAACTAGTGGTGAAGATCAATATGAATATTATGTACAAATGATAGATAATGCAGGAAATGGTTTCGGAGCGTTATTAGAAAGTAGTTTGAATGGAGATTTGGTAGTTGAAAAAGATGCTGCTAAAGAGGCTAACTTTCAAGATTCAGTAACTGGTGGAGCTTCAATAAATCTTTATCATGCTACTAGTAATACAACATACGATAAAGATAATTTTGAAACTTGCCGAATATCAGGTGTTGTTTCTAAATAAATAATATAATATAATATATTATAGAATAAAAAGGGTATTAAAAATACTCTTTTTCTCTTGTAAAAAATTATAATTAAGTTATAATAAATATTAGTTTTTGGGGAGGAATATAAATGGCTAAATTACCTATTTTAATAATAAATAATGCAATACTTTTTCCTAATATGGAGTATCGTGGTGAAAGTGTAGATTTTAATGAACAAAATATCATAAATACAATTGATAGAGGAGAAAACAAAGAATTAATAATTATCCATTCTATTGATGATGTTAGTATTGATGATGTTACAGAATTCCCTAAAATAGGTCTTTTAGCAACTTTAACTTTGAAATTAAATATTCCAAACTCCAAAATGCGTTATATTGTAATAGGCATTAAAAGAGTAGAAATATTAACATATGAAGAAGAAAATGGAACATTCTATGCAACTTATAAAGAAATAACAAATAATAAAATCTCTAAAGAAGAAGAAAATCGTTACTTGAATATGCTTTATCGGAATTATGAAAGATATGTAAAAGAAATCTCTACTGTAAGTAATGCAATGCTAGGAGAAATATCATCTATTAAAAGTCTAGAAGAATTAACAGATTTTATTATTTCAATTTTAAATCTTAGTCCTGATAAGAAAAAAAAATATTTATATGAATTAGATTCTACTAAAAGAGCAGTTAATCTAGTTAGCCAGTTAAAAGAAGAATTAAATCTTGCTAAATTAGAAAAAGAAATAGAATTGAATGTTCATAAGAAAATAGAAGAAGATCAGAGAAAATATTATTTATCCGAAAAATTAAAAATTATATCTGATGAACTAGGAGAAGTTAGTAGTAAGAATTTAACAGTAAAAAAGTTTAAAGAAAGATTAAAAAAATTAAAATGTCCTCCTAAAGTAAAAGTGAGAATAAAAGAAGAGATAGATCGTTATAATTCAATTAATGAAAATTCTCCTGAATCTGCTATTGAAGGGGAATATATTGATTTAATGTTGAGCCTTCCTTGGTATTATAAAACCAAAGATATAACAAATATTAAAGATATAGAAACTACTTTAAATGATAGTCATTATGGCCTTTCTAAAGTCAAAGAAAGAATTGTTGAATATATTGCTGTCAAACAAAATTCCCCTAAAGAAAAAAGTCCTATTCTATGTTTAATAGGTCCTCCAGGCGTTGGTAAAACATCTCTTGCTCATAGTATTGCTAGAAGTCTTAACAGACGACTCGTTAGTATCTCCGTAGGTGGTATTAATGATGAAGCTGAGATTGTTGGTCATAGAAGAACCTATGTCGGAGCAATGCCGGGAAGAATAATAAATGGAATTAAAAAGTGTGGTAGTTCTAATCCTGTATTTGTTATAGACGAGATAGATAAAATGACGAAAAATTTTAGAGGAGACCCTGCAAGTAGTTTACTAGAAGTACTAGATAAAGAACAGAATATGAAATTTTCTGATCATTATCTAGAAGAAGAATATGACTTATCAAACGTTTTGTTTATTGCAACTGCTAATTATGAGGATCAAATACCACCTGAATTAAGAGATAGATTAGAAATAATTTATTTAGATTCTTATACTGAATATGAAAAGCTGTCTATTGCTAAAAATTACCTAATACCAAAAGCTCTTGACGAACATGGCCTTACTTCATTACAAGTTAGTTTTACAGATGAAGCGATTTTAGATATTATTAATTATTATACTAAAGAAGCTGGAGTTAGAAACTTAGAACGTTTAATTGCCAAAATACTTAGAAAAATTGTTAAGAAAGTATTAACAGAAGATGATGCAGTCTTTTATGAAATTACAAATAAAGATTTAAATGATTATTTAGACAAAAAAATATATAATGGTAAAGAAAATAAAGAAACAAAATTAAAGGGGGTCGTTAATGGTCTTGCCTATACTCCGTATGGAGGAGATACTCTTCCAATTGAAGTAACTTATTATAAAGGTAATTCTAACTTGTTTTTAACAGGTTCTTTAGGAGAAGTAATGCAGGAATCTGCTAAGATAGCCCTAAGTTATATAAAAGCCAATGCTAAAAAATTTAACCTTAGTAAAGACATTTTTGAAGATGATATCCATATTCATGTGCCTGAAGGGGCTATCCCAAAAGAGGGACCAAGTGCAGGAATTGCTCTTACTACTGCTATTTTAAGTGCTTTTACTAATACAAAAATATCTACTAAAATAGCTATGACAGGAGAAATTACATTACAAGGAGATGTCTTAGAAATAGGAGGAGTAAAAGAAAAAGTATTAGGAGCATATAGAGAAGGAGTAACTACTATTTATTTGCCATTAGAGAATAAAGAAGATTTAAAAGATATTCCTAAAGAAATAAGAGAAAAGTTAACATTTATTTTTATTTCTAATTACCGAGAGTTATATAGCAATTTATTTTTAAAAGAGAAAGAAATAGTATGCAATTAAGAGATTTGACTGTAAAAGATAGAATTTTAGCATTAAATATTAAAGCAGATATGATTACTAATAATATTAAAACAAATGATTATAATACAAGTATTAAAGGTATGAGAGCTCTTTTAAAAGCGGA
This sequence comes from uncultured Bacilli bacterium, assembly GCA_944359735.1. GTDB lineage: Bacteria > Bacillota_I > Bacilli_A > RF39 > UBA660 > Onthousia. The sequence continues at coordinate 7,321 of CALVTA010000012.1, forward strand.
ACCAGACTTTTTTCTTATTAATGAAGAATTCATTGAAGCAGCATTATCCATTTCTTTAGTTTATAATGACACTTTATCTATAAAAAAATTAAAAAAACTAAGAAAATTGTCTTCTCTTGAAATAGAAAAAAGAGCAAGAAGATTCTTAGAAAAAGAATATTTGAAAAGAGAATATATCTTTAGTTATGAAGAATATCAAGAAATGCTAGAATTAGATGATGCCTTAATAAAAGAAAAAACTATCACGCTCTTTTAGAAAACCCATATGTGCTTTATTCTATTTCCTATTTAAAAAATGAATTTGATGATTATTATAATAAAAATAGAAAATCTGATAATTATCTCTATACAATTTTAACAATACTTTTAAAAAGAGAAAGTTATGATTTAGATGCAGTAATTGCTATTAATGAGACCTTAAAACTATTTCCTAATAGATATGAAGAAAAGATTCTTACTTTTGCCAAGAAAATAGAGTAATAATCTTTTTTTATTACCATATATTAGAACTAAGGAAAGGAGATAATTATGCGACAAATTATAACTTTAGAAAAAGAAATAGCATTTAAGACCATGGTAGGAGAAATTACTAGCATTTCTTTAGAACCAGAATTAGAATTTATTAACGAAAGTGAAATAGAAGGTAATTTAACTATTAGTGGTACTTATAAAATGACTGAAGCAAGTGCAATCGAAGAAGAATTTAGTTATAAAATACCTGTAGAAATCATGCTTACAAATAGTTTAGAAAAAGAAAAAAGAAAGATAGATATTAATAATTTTACTTATCAGATTGTTAATGAGGAAGCTCTTGAAGTAAAAATAGAGGTCTTAATAGAAGGACTTGAAAAAATCGATATAGAAGAACTAGAGACAGATAATGATGAGGATAAAGAAATAATAAAGCAAGAAGATGAAGTCATACCTACAAATATTTTAAAAGAAGAAGTAAGAGATAGTGGAAATGAGGTTATGTCTACAAATATTTCTTTAGAAAAAAATGAAGAAATAGAAGTCTTAAAGACGGAAGAGGATAAAACCGATGATACTTTACTTAGTCTTAATGATATTACAAAACAAGAACAACCAACTATTAAAGAAGATAATAATACCAATGAAGTTATAAAAACTGAAGATATAGAAGAAAATGATAATAATAAAGAAGTAATAGATTCTATTTTCTCAGCTTTTGCTAATACAGATGAGACTTATGCTACTTATTCTGTTTATATTCTAAGAGAAGATGATAATGTAGATGAGGTTATTAGTAAATATAAAACAACAAGAGAAGATTTAGCTGAGTATAATGACTTAGATAGTTTAAAAATAGGAACAAAACTAATTATTCCTACAACTATAACAAAAGAAGCAAATGAATGATAAAAAAATCACAAAATATACATACTTTAAAGATATAAAAGTTCTAACTTATGCTGATAATAATAAAATTTTAATTAAAAGAAAAAAGAAATATGACTTAGAAAATATCTATAAATATTTAGATGATCATAATGTTAATAATTATCTAAGACCTTTTAAAATAACCCCTAATTCTTTATACTTTAATTATTTAGACAAAAGATCTTTAGATAATGATGAAGTAGCTAAACGTCTAGTTTATGCTCTTAGTGATTTGCAAAATAAAACCACTACTTATAAAGAGATAGACAAAGATAAATTAAAAGAAGAATATGATAGTATAAAAAATAGAATAATGTATTTATATGAATACTATTATACATTACAAGATATGATCGAAAATAAAGTATATATGGCCCCTTCAGAATATCTTTTTATTAGAAATGTATCTATTATCTATAGTGCTCTAAAATATTCTCTAGAAACCTTAGAACATTGGTATAAAATAATGAAAGAAAAAACAAGAGAAAGGTTTGTTTATTGCCATGGTAAATGTGAATTAAGTCATTTCTTAACCTCTTCTAATGATTATTTTATAAGCTTAGAGAATGCTCATATAGGTAAACCAACTGAAGACTTTCTTTATTTTTATCAAAAAAATTATCAAGATACAGATATGATAAGTAATTTTAAGTTTTATCAGCACAGATATCAGTATAAAGAAGAGGAAATGCTTTATTTTTTAGTAAAAATTACTATACCTGAAAAACTAGATATTTATCCATCTTCTTTAGAAAAATGTATAGAACTTACACAGTTTTATGACAAGTTAAAATTTAATAGTAATTTTATTTCACACTATCAAAAAAATAATAAGCATTATGAAAAGCACTAATTCTATTAATAATAATAAAGCATGAATTCTTGTAACAAGAAATAAAAGCAATATCGCTTGGTAACAAATAATTACTGCAAGTGCTAGTAATGATCCTAAGTAGAAGAAGCTAGTTCTTCTTTTTTGTTTACAATAATTACATCTACAGAAAGGACTGTGTTTATTTCCTTTAAATTTCATAGATATCACCTACTTTATTTTATGACAAGATAAAAAAGTTGTTAAAAAGTAATAGAAGATGATAAAATATAAATATGGAGGGAAATTTATGTTACATGATGATATAAATAAGACTAATAAAGAAAATAGAAACATTATACGATTAGCTGAAGATAAAATTATTTCCTATGATGCTATTATTAATGATTATGTAGAACATTTAAATTGTTATGTAACAGAACTAGAAAATAGAGAATCTCTTAATTTAGATAATTTAGAAAAAATAAATTATAATTTTTATTATTGTGTTGGTTTTCTTCTAAATGATTTTATAAAACTAGATGATTTAGATTTTCTTATGGATATTGAAAAGATAAAGAAAAATCCCCATTATGATGCTATTTTAACTGTAGGTTATAAAATTATAAAGTATTTTAATAAATACGGTTTACATGATCTTGCCTTTAAGCTAGAATTATTTTTCCATATTACAGCTAATGCAATTTATGATTATGAAAAATCGTTTACTAAAGAGTATTGTAAAAAATGTAATTAGGAGTGAATTTATGAAAAAGATAAATGCTTTAGTAGATAAAACAAATATAAATAAATTAAAGAGTTATTACGGAGAAGCTTTAAATGATCCAAACTTTAAAAGATATGTTGATAATATAGATTTAAGTGATGAAATCTTAATCAAATATACCTCTAATTTGGAAGATTGTGTTAAAGAAAAAGAACAGTGTAAAAATTGCCCAGGTTTAAAAAAATGTCCTAATACTTTTAAAGGACATATATATTCTGCTATAAAAGCAGGAACTGGTTTAAATTTTGTCTATTTACCATGTAATAAGTTTATTAAAGAGAAAAACAGTTATGCTTATAAGAAAAATATTACTTGTTTTGACTTACCTAAAGAAATTAGTAATGCCTCTTTTAGTAATGCTTATCGAGATGATAATAAGAGATTACCTATTTTTAAATATTTTAAAGACTTTATGGATAGCTATTTAAAAAATAAGCCTAGCAAAGGTCTTTACTTAAGTGGATCATTTGGAAGCGGGAAAACATATTTAATAGCAGCTTTATTTAATGAACTTGCAAAAAAGGATGTCAGTTCTGCCTTAGTTTATTATCCAGAACTACTAAGAAGTTTAAAATCTTCATTTGGAACTGATTATGAAGAAAAATTTACTTTTATTAAAACAGTTCCACTTCTATTATTAGATGATATAGGGGCTGAATCTACCACTTCATGGAGTAGAGATGAGGTTTTAGGACCTATTTTACAATATAGAATGGAAGAAGAACTCCCAACCTTTTTTACCTCTAATTTAACTTTAAAAGAATTAGAAATAGTTTTAAGTATTACTAATAGTGGAGCAGAAAAAGTAAAAGCTAAAAGAATTATAGAAAGAATAAAACAATTAACTGTTCCTTTAGAGTTAATAAGTAAAAATAGAAGAAATTAATAAGTTTATATATCTTAAATACTAAAGTTCTAATTTTTTGAATAATAAAAAATGATAGACCATTTCTAAAAAAGATCAACTTCGTCCTACTAACCAATCTATAGAAATGTGATATTTATCAGCGATTTGATAAGCAAAAGATGTTAAGATTATATTTCTGCCATTTTCATAATAAGATATATTAGATTGTGATGTATTTAAAAAATTAGCTAGGTCCTTTTGTGTCATATTCTTCATTTTTCGAAATGTTTGTAAATTATTTCCGACAACTTTAGGTGATATTTCTTCTATTTTTTTAGTAGGCTTATGATCTCTACTTAAACCTAATACATAATCCATGATAACATTAAAAATATTACAAAACATATTTAATTTTTGTAATGGTATAAATTCAGTTCCCGTTTCCCATCTAGAATAATTTGCTTGGCTAACATCTAACTTTTTAGCAACATCTATTTGAAGTAAATTAGTTTTTTCTCTAATATCTAATAGTCTTATTATTATCATAGACGACACCTCTAAGACTAATTTACCCAGAAAAAGAAAAAATATTTTATATATACAATATTGTGATATTGTTGTATAATAAAAATGATAATATTTAAAAAGGAAACCTCCTAAAAAGATTATTTATTATATGCATTGTTATTAATGTGTATATAATTGATATTTCTAATTTGTCGTTCTCGCCCAAAGTAATACAAAATATAGAATATCGAAATTTATATTAAAATACAAAACTGAGATATGAGAATACTAAGGTGCCAAAACGTATACTATTAATTCTAAATTACTGTAAACTTAGTTTTGTATAAAATTTAGAAATAGCATTTTTACCATTTGTATTTTTAGTGGAGTATTTTTAATTATTATCTTTAAAAAGACTTTAACAAATCATTATTTGTTTACATATAAATCAAAAAGTAATAATCTCAAAGAAATAAAAAACTCTTTATTTTTCTTTGCCAATAATTTTTAATTTATCATATTTCTTTATCCCTTTGGCACTCCCTTCAGGTAATAAATAAATATAATAAGCTTTAATCCTTGGCCTTATAAATTTCTCTGTTCCAAAACTATTATATATAGCAAGAACAGTATTTTTTTTATCAGTCACAACTATATCCAACTTTTGACAGATAAAATAAGTATTTATCATTTTCTTTTTAGGATAACACAATCCTTCACTAATAGGTTTAAGATAGAATCTAAAACTTTTAATTCTTTCACTAAACTTAGTGACTGTTTTAAACTTAATTTTTATATTTCCAACCATAATATATTTTGTCATATTAAACACCTTTCAATAATCATAACATTAATTTTTACTTAAAGCTAGAATAAATAATTTAAATATGATATCATAGTTTGGAAAGAGAGGAGGTATTAATATGAGTGGACATTCAAAATGGGCTACTATTCATAGAAAGAAAGGATTAATAGATGCAGCTAGGGGTAAAGTGTTTCAGAAATTAGCTAAAGAAATCTACGTTGCAGCAAAAAGCGGTGCCCCTGATGTTGATAGTAATGCATCACTTAGGTTAGTAGTGGAAAAAGCTAAAGCTGCTAATATGCCTAAGGATAATATTCAAAAGGCTATTGATAAAGCTAAAGGAGCAAGTGAAGGGGAAAACTATGAAAGTATAAGATATGAAGGTTATGGTCCAGGCGGTATCGCTATTATGGTTGATTGTTTAACTGATAATCGTAATAGGACAGCTTCATTAGTAAGAAGTACTTTTTCTAAAAGAGGAGGTAATTTGGGTACAGATGGTTCTGTTAGTTACTTATTTGAACGCAAAGGATTAATCGGCATTCCTAATGATTATGATGAGGAAGAAGTTATGCTAACAGCTTTAGATTCTGGGGCATTAGACGTTGAAACAGTTGACAATACTTACTTTATAACAACTCCAAGTGATAAATTTATTGCTGTTAAAGATGCTTTACAAGGAATAGGTGTAGCTGAGTTTTTAACTAGTGAAGTAACATTTGTTGCTAATAATGAGATTTCTCTTGATAATGAAACTAAAGAAAAAGTATATAATCTAATAGAGGCTTTAGAAGATATTGACGATGTTCAAGCTGTTTATTGTAATTTAAAAGAGGATTAAGATGTATAGTTATATTATAGGAAAAGTAACAGAAATAGAGTCTAATGCTATAATTTTAGAGAATAATGGAATAGGTTATTTTATTAATACTCCTAATCCTTTTGCCTTTGAAGAAAATAAAGATTATAAAGTATATATATATCAACAAATAAAAGAAGATGAACATAGTCTTTTTGGGTTTAAAACTAAAGAAGAAAAAGATTTATTTTTAAAACTAATCAGTGTTAAAGGCCTAGGACCTAAAATGGCTTTGCCTATTATTGCTACAGGTTCAATTGCTGGAATTAGTGATGCTATTAATAGAGAAAATATTCTTTATTTAAAGAAATTTCCTAAAATAGGAGAAAAACTTGCTAAACAAATGATTCTTGACTTAAAAGGTAAACTTAATAATATTACTTCTAATAATGATGAAATTAAAGAAACAAGTGAAGAATTAAAAGAAGCATTAATTGGTCTTGGTTATAAAGATAAAGAAATTAAGAACGTAATCTTGAAGATAGATCAATCTCTAAGTATAGAAGAACAAGTAAAAGAAGCCCTAAAATTATTTTTAAAGTAGGTGATATTTATGGAAGAGCGTATTGTTTCAGGAGAACAGTTATCTGATGATGGAGTAATAGATAACACTATTAGACCCGAAATTCTTGATGAATACATAGGCCAGAGTGAAGTAAAAGAAAATATTAGAGTTTTTATTGAAGCTAGTAAGATTAGAAATGAAGTCCTAGACCATGTCTTACTATATGGTCCTCCAGGTCTTGGTAAAACCACTCTTGCTTATATTATTGCAAGAGAATTGGGTGTTAATATTAAAACAGCGAGTGGACCATCAATTGAGAAAAGCGGAGATTTAGCTGCTATTCTTTCCACTATAGAACAAGGAGATGTTCTGTTTATAGATGAAATTCATAGAATGCCAAGATTCATAGAAGAGATATTATATCCTGCTATGGAAGATTTCACTTTAGATATTATTATAGGAGGAGATGGAAATTCTAGAAATATAAAAATAGATTTACCCCCCTTTACTTTAGTAGGTGCAACAACAAGAGCAGGAGATTTATCAGCTCCACTTAGAGATAGATTTGGCATTATTTCTAAGTTAAAATTCTATACAGTTGAAGAATTAACTGAAATAATTAAAAGAACAAGCCGGGTCTTGGATATGCCAATAGAAAATGATGCTGCTAAAGAATTGGCTAGCAGAAGTAGAGGAACACCTCGTATTGCTAATCGTCTTTTTAAAAGAGTTCGTGACTTTGCTTTAGTAGATGGAAAAGAATCAATTGATTTAGAAGTCATGAATAAGGCATTAGATAGGTTAAAAGTGGATAAAAGTGGTCTTGATGAGACTGACCATCAATTATTAAAGGCAATTATAGAACGTTTTAACGGTGGTCCTGTTGGTATAGAAGCTTTAGCATCATCAATTGGTGAAGAAGTATCGACTATAGAGGATGTTATAGAACCATATCTATTACAAGAAGGATACTTAAAAAGAACAAGTAGAGGAAGAATGGTAACAGAAAAAGCCTATAAACAATTAAATATAAACTACCAAAGTGGTCTATTTAATCTTAATTTAGATGAATGATATAGACTAATAGGAGGTTGTGGTTATGAAATTAGAAGAATTTGATTATTATTTGGACGAAAAATTAATCGCTCAAACACCATTAAAAAAACGTGATAATTCTAGATTAATGGTTTTAGATAAAAAAACAGGAGAAATAGAACATAAACATTTCTATGATATTATAGAATATTTAAATAAAGGAGATACTTTAGTTTTAAATGATACTAAAGTTTTACCAGCAAGATTAATTGGAATTAAAGAAAAAACAGAAGCAGTTATTGAAGTTCTGCTCCTAAAAAATAAAGAAGGTGATATTTGGGAATCTCTAGTAAAACCAGCAAGACGAGTACATAAGGGAGACATAATATCTTTTGGAGATGGTTTATTAAAACTTAATTGCTTAGGAGTTAAAGAAGAAGGTATAAGAGTTTTTAAAGCAGAGTATAATGGTATATTCTATGAACTATTAGATAATTTAGGAACAATGCCTTTACCACCCTATATTCATGAAAAATTAGAAGATAAAGATAGATATCAAACAATATATGCAAAAGAAATAGGCAGTGCCGCTGCTCCTACTGCAGGTCTTCATTTTACAGATGAGTTGTTAAATAAAATAAAATCTAAGGGGATTAATATAGTTTATTTAACATTACATGTAGGGCTTGGTACCTTTAGACCAGTTAAAGTAGAAAAAATAGAAGAACATAAAATGCATAGTGAATTTTATTCTCTAAGTAAAGAAGCAGCGACAATTCTAAATGAAACAAGAAAAAATAATCATAAAATCATTGCAGTAGGAACAACATCGACGAGAACGCTTGAGACTATATATCAAAAATATGGAGATTTTAGAGAAGATAATGGCTTTACAGATATTTTTATTTATCCAGGAAAAGAAGTTAAAAGTATAGATGCTTTAATAACTAATTTTCATTTACCTAAATCAACACTAATTATGTTGGTTTCTGCAATAGCAGGAAAAGAAAATATTTTAAGAGCCTATAATATAGCAGTTAATGAAAAATATAGATTTTTCTCCTTTGGAGATGCTATGTTTATAAAATAAAAATAAATTAAGAAAGATTGAGGAAAATTATGAAACAAAGTACAACTAAATTAAATGAAACAGATAAGGCTATTTATTATAAGATTGGTGATGGCAAGATGCGAAAGCTGACAATATTAAAACATATCTTTTTTCCACAAAGATATAAGCAAGCCTTTAGTTATTATGTAGACACAATAGGAACGGAAAATTATAGTGTAAAGGAAAATATTAGTTATATTAATTTTTATAATACTTTTGATTTAAATAATATTGTGATTATAGGGGCAAAAGAAAATACTAAAGTTAATATCACTATTGGAAAAGACTGTTATAGTCATTTTTGTATAAACGCAAAAGATGTAGAAATAAGAATTCAAGATGAGAATGAACTTTCATTTGTTGCAAAAATAACAGGAGCAGCTGCAACAATTTACTTTAATAGTCTTGATTTTACTGTGAATAGTGCCAAGAGAGTTTCTCTACAAGGACAAATACCTAGTAGCAATAGACATGTACCTATTAGTAATATAAAAATTACTTCTAAGTGTTTAGATTTATGTAATGTGAGTGCAAATATTAGAGATTTTGAATATAAAGGGGATAAATTAACATTAGATGGTGTTACTGGAAAGATGGAAAATATGTATACCACAGCCCAAGAAGTTAGTGTTAAAAATAGTAGCATTAATAGTGTTTCTGGATGTTTTGTAAACTGTTCTAACCCTATTTTTGAAAAATCAGTTTGGTCATTTGAAGAATGCTATATGACGGGCAAATATTTAACTCAAAACGATGAAACTAAACAATATATAAAAATTCTTAAGTAACCTTTTAGATATTCTATTTGTTTTTTATATATCTACATAAAGTAAAAATTTAACTACTTTTATAGTTGTTATTTTAGAAAAAGTTGAAAAACTTATCTTAATAAGATATAATAAGCGTATTGGAGGAGAAGTATGGAAAAGAAAGAAACAAAAAAAGACACTAAAGATAAAAAAAATTATCATAATATTGAAATAAAAATTGAAGGAAAAGAGTGGGAAAATGCTCTTGATAAAGCTTTTAAAGAAAAAGTAAAAAAGGTAAATATTGACGGTTTTAGAAAAGGTAAATGTCCAAGAAATATTTATGAGAAGAAATTTGGTAAAGAATCACTTTATCTAGATGCTGCAGATTTGGTATTACAAGATGCTTATACTAAGGCTTTAGAAGAAAATAACTTAGTACCAGTTATTCAACCAGAACCTGGTTTAAAAAGTATTGATGATAAAGGGGTTGTCTTTACATTTAAAATTATTACTAAACCAGAAGTTAAAATTAGTAAATATAGAGATTTAGGTATAAAACCTAATGAAGTTAAAGTAACTAAAGAAGAAATAGATCATGAAATATCTCACTTGCTTGAAAGATATGAAGAATTAGTCAGCAAAGATGAAAATAGCACAGTAGAGAACAAAGATGTTGCTATTATAGATTTTGAAGGATTTAAAGATGGTGTTCCTTTCGAGGGAGGAAAAGGAGAAAATTATTCTCTTGAAATAGGAAGTGGCACTTTTATTCCAGGTTTTGAAGATCAAGTGATTGGAATGAAAGTAGGAGAAGAAAAAGAGATCAAAGTAACCTTCCCAGATGATTATATGGAAGAATCACTAAAAGGGCAAGAAGCAACTTTTAAAGTTAAAGTTAATGAAATTAAAACTAAAAAAAGAAGAGAGCTTGATGAAGACTTTTTCTTTGATCTTGGTATTGAAGGAGTTAATGACGAAGAGAGTCTAAGAAAAGAAATTGAAGCTAATATAAAAGCTAATAAAGATATGGAAGAAGAAAATAACTATATAGATAGACTACTTGAAGAAGTATCTAAAAATGTTGAAGTTGATATACCAGAAGAAATGGTTAATGAAGAAGTAGAAAGACTATTTAAAAGAACTGAACAACAAATGGCTATGCAGGGTATTAGTTTAGATCTATATTATCAAGTTACTAAATCAACTGAGAAAGATTTAAAAGATCAACTAGAAAAAGAAGCTTATCAAAATGTTTTATATCGTTTAATGCTTGAGGAGATTATGAATATAGAAAAAATTGAAGTAAGCGAAGATGAAGCAATGGAGGAAGCTAAGCGTCTTTCTGATAGATATCAAATGGAACTTGATGCCTTCTTAAATGAATTTGGTGGCATTGAAATGGTTCAATATGATGTAGAAATGCGTAAGACAATAGAATTATTAAAAGAACTTAATAAATAATTCTTGCTACTTTTAAATAATTTTGATAAAATTACTAAAGAAACAAGGAGGGATATTATGGCAAAAGTAGGTAATAGACAAAAGAAGACTTTTGTATGTACTGTATGTGGAAGTGAAAACTATCGTGAAGAGAAAAATGTAAAAAACACAACCGATAGAATAGAAAAGAATAAATACTGTTCTAAATGTGGTAAACATACCCCACACAAAGAAAAGAAGTAGGTAATATATGAATAATTTTAATAACAATAATAACTATAATCCTTTTCTAAACACTTTTTATGAAGATTTGATCAAAAGACAAGCTAGCAATGAAGAACGTATACCCACTAATACTTCAAATCAAGAAAATAAAGTGAAAAAAATAGGGATTAAACCTATTATAAAAAAAGGAGGAAGAAGAAATGGTTAATTCAAATGATTTTAAACCTGGAATGACTATTCAGTTTGAAGGAGGAATCTTTACAATAATTGAAAGTCAACATGTTAAACCAGGTAAAGGTGCAGCAATTGTTAAAGCTAAAATGAAGAATTTAAGAACAGGCTCTATCGTTGAGAAGACTTTCAATGCTGGCGTTAAGGTAGAAACAGCTCATATTGATAAGAAAACTATGCAATTTTTATATAGTATGGGAGATACCTTTTACTTTATGAGTATGGCTGATTATGAACAAATAGAACTTGATAAGAGTGTTATAGGTGAAGATGCTAAATATTTAAAAGAAAATTTAGAAGTTGAAATAATTTTCTTTGAAGGTGAAATGTTAGGAATGAATCTGCCAGATAAAGTAGTAATGAAAGTTGTTAAAACTGAAGATGCTGTAAAGGGTAATACTTCAAGTGGTGCGATGAAAAATGCAGAGCTTGAGACAGGTATGAATGTACAAGTACCATTATTTATTAAACAAGATGAAGAGATACTAATCAGTACTAAAGACGGAAAATATGTATCTCGTGCGTAAACAATAACTAATTTTAGTTATTGTTTTTCTCTTTAATTGACTTATTAGAATTCATATGTTAATATTTTATTGGATAACTTAATAGAGAGTAAGATATTCTAATTAAAGGGAGTATGCGTATATGGATAATAATAAGAAAAAGAAAAAAACAGTAGTAATAGCAATAAGTATAATAATAGTTTTAATATTAGCATTAGCAATAAGTTATGCCTTTTTTTCTACTACATTAAATGGCCAGGAACAAATAGTAAAAATAGGAACACTAGATCTAATATTAAATGAAACAAGTGAAGGTATAAGTTTGAATAATGCTATAGGTCTAAGTGATGAAGATGGAATGAGCTTGACAGGTTCTACTTTTGAATTAAAAAATAACGGAAATAAAGATGTAGATTATATAATATATTTAGATGATAATACTATAGGAGAAAATGATACAAGAATAGATGATAAATATCTAAAATATAATCAAATAAAAGTGGAACAAATAGTGGAGCAACAAATTTAACAAGTATAGGATCTAACCCTAATAGAATGTTAGATAGTGGAACAATAAAAGGAGGAGAAACCAATACTTATAGTTTAAATTTATGGATAACAGATGAAGTAAATGGAAATTATGGTGGTCAAGTCTTCAGTGGTAAATTAAGAGTTGAAGTAATCCAAGCTAGAGGTGAAAAGGCCTCAGATGCACTATTGGCTAAGGCAAATGATGAAGATTTAGATTATGCTACAGCAACAGATTCTCAAAAAAAGGAAATGTGGACATTCTCACATCCAGCAACAGAACAAACAGAAGCCCTAACAGATTATAGATATATAGGAAAAGATCCAAATAATTATGTAACATTTAATGATGAAACATGGAGAATAATAGGAGTATTTACAGTAGATGATGGAAT
>CALVTA010000013.1 GCA_944359735.1 uncultured Bacilli bacterium
ACTATCAGGAATATGGGTAGGAAAGTTTGAGACAAGTAGTAGTAATCCAAATGCAAGTGATGGAGGAGGAAATACGATTACATTAGATGCAATGATAAAACCAAATGTAACAAGTTGGAGAAGTATAAGTGTAAGTAATATTCATACAGTGGCGACAAAAGTAAGTGCAAATGGTAATAGGTATGGTTTTAGTGAAAAGATGAATTCTCATACAATGAAGAATGATGAGTGGGCAGTAGTTAGTTATCTTAGTCAATCAAAATATGGAAAGTTAGGGAATAAAGACTATACTGGAAGCAATAAAGAAGTATATCAAAATAAATCTAATAGTTATATAACGGGCTGCAGTTATGGAAGTCCATCAAATGGGAATACAGATTATGGATGTCAATATACATATGAAGAAGAAATAGCTGGTACAGGAGCCAGCACAACAGGAACAATATATGGAATCTATGATATGAGTGGAGGAGCCTCGGAATATGTCATGGGTAACTATAATGATGTGATAGGGAATAGTGGTTTTGTGAATATGCCAGAAACAAAATATTATAATAAATATACTAGTGATGATCCATTAACAGCTTGTAATGGAAATGAATGTATATCTCATGGATTATCAGAAACAGCAGGATGGTATAATGACTATCAGAATATGGTAAGTGAGGGGTATCCATGGTTGTTGCGCGGCGGTGGTTTCTACAATTCTGGTATGTTCTATTTTGCTAACGCTTATGAGTTAGGTACTGCAGGTAGTGGTGTATCGTTTCATCTAGTGGTGAGCGTTAGTTGAATAATAAGGTTAAAAAACAAGTAATTTTGCATTATAAATATAGATTAATTGAACTGGTAATAACTTAATATCAGTTTTTTGTTTTTACAAAAAAATATATATTTTTTGGTATTTAAATAGTATAATGTAATCATAAGAAGGTGATAAATAGTGGCTTATATTAGTGTTAAGAATTTGACTAAAACTTATAAAATGGGAGAAGTAACTATAAAAGCTTTAGATAATGTTTCTTTTGAAATTGAAAAGGGAGAACTTACTGTAGTTTTAGGTCCTAGTGGAGCAGGTAAGACTACAATTTTAAATATTTTGGGAGGTATGGATACAGCAACGAGTGGGAGAATTATTATTGATAATGTTGATATTTCTAAATATAATAGTAGGAACTTAACAAATTATCGTAGATATGATATAGGATTTGTTTTTCAATTCTATAATTTAGTAGGAAATTTAACTGCTTTAGAAAACGTTTCTTTGGCTAGTCAGATATGTAAAAATCCAATGAATAGTGAAGAAGCTTTGAAAAGAGTTGGATTATTAGATAGAAAAGATCATTTTCCTGCTCAGTTATCAGGTGGAGAGCAACAAAGAGTTTCTATTGCCCGTGCTATTGCTAAGAATCCTAAGATATTACTTTGTGATGAACCAACCGGTGCATTAGATTCTAAAACTGGTAAAAAAATTATAGAGCTTCTACAAGATACTTGTCATAAAACTAGTACTACTACGATTATTATTACTCATAATGCTGTAATTGCTGAAATAGCAGATAAAGTTATTAGAGTAAAAAATGGTAAAATAGAAAGTGTAACTATAAATGAGAAACCAAAACTTGTTAAGGAGATTGATTGGTAATGTTAATCTTTAAAAATAGTTTTAGGAAAATTTGGAAGTCAAAGGGTCGCTTTTTGTCTTTAATACTTATTGTTATAATTGGGACATCTTTTTTTGCTGGAGTTAGAGAAACAGCAAGTGATATGATTAAAACTTTGGATAACTATTATGATGAAACTAATCTTTATGATTTTAAAATTATTAGTACTATGGGATTAACAGATGATGATATCTTGTCGTTAGAAAATATTAAAGGAGTTAGTAAGGTAGAAGGAAGTTATTCTTTTGATACTTTAATAGATGGTGAGGTAGTGAAAGTTTCTGCTCTAACTAATATTGCTAAGGTAAAACTTATAAAAGGAAGGATGCCTGAAAATAATAATGAATGTCTTGGTGAAGCTTTAGAATTTAAAATTGGGGATACAATTACTATAGATGATGATGATGCTTATCTTAAAAGTGGTAGTTGCAAAATTGTAGGGCTTGTTAATAGTAGTAGTTATATTTATGAGAATAAAGGAATTTCTACTGTTGGAGATGGAAACTTAGATAGTTTGATATATGTTCCTAAAGATAATTTTAAGTTAGATTATTATACAGAAATTTATTTGTTAGCAGATGGAAGTAAAAAGGTATTATCTTATTCAGAAGAATATGATGATATTATAGATAAAGTAAATAAGAAGTTACAGGAATTGAAACCATTAAGAGAAACTGCTCGTTATGAAGAAATATTAAAAGAAGCGATGGATAAAGTTGTTAAAGCGGAAAATGAACTTAATAATGTAAAGAGTGAAAATGAAACTAAATTTAATGAAGCTTTAATTAAGTTAAATTCTAATAAAATAAAATTAGATGAAGCGAAAGAAACTTATAATAGTAGTTTATCTCGATTAAATAGAACAAAGGAATATACTGAAAATGAACTTAGTAATGGTTTTGCATCCTTAAATAGTGCTAAAAATTCGTTTAATGAATCTTTGTTAAATGCTGGTTTAACAATAGAATCTTTACAACCTACTCTTGATACCATTAATTCTAATATAACAGAATTAGAAAAACAACTAGATGTTCTAAATCCTAATGATAGTATTTATGAAAGTTTAAAAAATAGACTTAATGAATTGAGAACTAGTAAGACTAATATAGAATCATTAATTAATACTAATAGTGCTTTGATAGAGCAAGAAAATATATTAAATGAATCTCTAGCTACTTGGAATAATGAATATAATCAAGCAGTGAAAGAATTAGATAGTATTAAAAAAGAAATAGATACTGGGTATACAGAGTTAGATAATGGTTATGATGAGTATAATGCTAATTATAACTTATATCTTGAAAAAATAGCTAGTTATGAAAATAAAATAAATGAGTCTAAAGAAGAAATACAAAATATAGATAAACCAGTTTGGTATTTGTTAACTCGTAATGATTTAACAGGTTATACTTCTTTTTATGAAAGTGCTACTAAAGTAGATTCTATTGCTACTGTTTTTCCTCTTTTCTTTATTCTGATTGCCTTTTTAATGGCTTTTAATACGATGAATAGAATGATTGAGGAGGAAAGAAGTGAGATAGGTGCTTTTATTTCTTTAGGTATTAGTAAAATAACTATTTGTTTTAGTTATTTACTTTATATTTTGTTAGCTTGTATTTTAGGTCTTGTTATAGGACTTAGTGTAGGTTACAGTCTAATACCACGCATTTTATATACCGTTTATGCAGCGGCTTTTACTATTCCAAAATTAATGACATATGTTAATCCTACTGCTTGTATAATAATAATATTAACAACTATAGTTTTAATGAGTTTAGTAGCATTTATTACTCTTATTAAAGATTTCAAGTTAGCTCCTGCTACTATTCTTAGGCCGGAACCTCCTAAAAATGGGAAGAAAATTTTTCTAGAAAGAATTACTTTATTTTGGAGGAATTTATCTTTTTCTTGGAAAATAACCCTTCGTAATTTGTTTAGATACAAGAAAAGAATTTTTATGACAGTTTTAGGTATTGCAGGTTGTACGGCTTTACTTTTAACAGGTTTTGGTATTAAGGATAGTTTAAATGATTTAATAGATATTCAATTTAATAAAATTCAGCATTATGATGCTACTTTGGTTTTAAATGATAATGCTAATAAAGATGAGGTTGTAACTGCTTTTGAAAATAATAATTTAAATAGTTACGTAAATACCAATATTTCTAGTTTCACTTTTAAAGCAGATGATAAAAATTTAGATTTTACTTTAATTGCTTTTATGGATAATAAAGAAATAGATAGATTTGTTACTTTAAGATCTTTAGATGGTAAAAAAATATCTCTTAATGATGACGGAGTTATTATTACTGAGAAAATGGCCGAACTTTTAGATGCAAAAGTTGGAGAGAATATTAGTATTAGGAATAGTGATAATGAATTGTTTGTTGTGAAAGTTTCTAATATTTGTGAAAATTATATTAGTAATTATATTTATATGAGTAAAAATTATTATGAAAAAATATTTAATAGTGATGCTTATAATAGTTTTCTTATTAATTTAAAAGATAATGTTGATAAAGAGAGGTTTTCTAATAATTTATTAGATACAGGTTATTTTGGAGCGATACAATATACAGAGGATAATATGGAAATGTTTAATGATATAATAGCTGGTATGAATAATATAGTCTATTTAATAATTGCTTTTTCAAGTTTTCTTGCTATAACTGTTTTATATAATTTAACAATTATTAATATTAATGAACGAAAAAGGGAGATAGCCACATTAAAAGTGTTAGGTTTTAGAGATAAGGAAGTATCTAATTATGTATATAGAGAGACTATTATTTTAACTATAGTTGGTATAATAGTAGGTATTTTCTTAGGATTTTCTTTAAATGCTTTTGTCTTAATGATTGCTGAGACTGATGAGATATTATTTATTAAAGTAATCAAACCATTAAGTTATGTTATATCATTTATAATTATTATAGTATTTAGTATTATAGTGCAAGTAATAACATATTTTATTTTGAAAAGAATAGATATGATAGATTCATTAAAATCAGTAGAATAGAGAGGACACTTTTGTCTTCTCTATTTATTGTAATAATATGATTAAGTCATTTAAATGAAAATTTTTGTATTTTGAATTATTATTTATATATATCTATAGTCTCTTTTAGGTTAAAGCCCTCTCCTAGTTTTCTATCTAGAATAGAATAAGGAGAAGGGAGAAATTTATGAATAGAGAATTTAATTATAATTATAATTATTATCCAAATAATATGGATAGAGATATGAATAATCCTAAATTTTTTACTGAAAAAGAGGGTTATTTAAGAGGCAATATGTTTAGAAACTTATATAGTCAATATAAGAATTATGAACCGCAAGTTTTAAGAGGTAATAATGAACAAGAAGAGATGTTTTTAAGAATGTCAGAAGCTGAGTTTGCTGCTCATGATTTAAATTTGTACTTAGATTTATATCCTAATGATGGTAATGCTCTAGATCTTTTTAATAAGTATAGAAAAGAAGCGAATAGATTAATGATGGCTTATGAAGAAAAATATGGACCTATCCTTATTAGTAGTGATAGTTTAAATACTAGTCCATTTTTATGGCAAACTCAAATCTTTCCTTGGAATATGGAGGGATTAAGTAATGTTTAAATATGCTAAGAGATTACAGTATCCTATTAATATTAAGAAAAAAGATATTAATATGGCTAAACAACTAATTACTCAATATGGAGGAAGTAATGGAGAACTTGCAGCAGCTCTTCGTTATTTGAACCAAAGATATACTATGCCAGATCAAAAAGGGCAGGCATTACTTACAGATATAGGAACTGAGGAACTTGCTCATGTAGAAATGATATCAACAATGGTATATCAACTTTTAAAAGATGCAACTGTAGAAGAATTAAAAGAAGCAGGACTTGCTTCAAACTATGCAGAACATAGAAATGCTATATTTCCTACAGATGCTAATGGAGTACCGTTTACAGTTGCCTATTTTGCAACAACAGGTGACCCTCTTGCTGATATAATGGAAGATATGGCAGCAGAACAAAAAGCACGAGCTGTTTATGAGAATTTAATCGATCTTACAGATGATCCTGATGTTATTGGACCTTTATTATGGTTAAGACAAAGAGAAATAGTTCATTATAATGCTTTTGAAGATTTATTTAATTACTATGATAAAATGTTAAATAGTAAGAGATAATTTATTGCTGATTATAGATATTAAGGATAGAAAGTAATTTCTGTCTTTTTTGTATATAAGGAAATTGCGTTTAAAAACAGACAAAACAAAAGTGATACTAGTATAATTTGGTACCATGCAAAGAATAAAGCAAAAACTTTAAATTTTAAGTTGTTCCATAGTAGAACTACAGTAAGGACATTCCATTTTGGGAGTGCCTTTCTTTTTAATATTAATGATTTTAATTATTCCTGATTTAGTTTACTACATTTCTTTTTTACATGTTATTACTTATAATAAAGTAAAGAGTTTTAAATTACAAGGAATATTCTTGTCTAAAATACTAATTTTTGATAAAATATTTAAGAGTAAAGATAATAGACAGAGGTGTTTTAAATGTACTTGAAAGAAATTATAACTAATGGATTTAAATCTTTTGCCGATAAAATGGAAATAAAATTAAATGATGAAGTTACTTGTATTGTCGGGCCTAATGGTAGTGGAAAAAGTAATATTGTTGATGCGGTGCGTTGGGTTTTGGGTGAACAATCTGTTAAAAATTTACGTGGTGATGGGGGTATGAGTGATGTTATATTTACAGGAAGTGCTACTAGAAAAGCTAAAAATGCTGCAAGTGTAGAATTAATATTTGATAATAATGATCACTATTTAAATATAGACTACACTGAAGTTAGTATTAAAAGACGTGTGTTTAGAAGCGGTGAGAATGAATATTTTATTAATAATAATAAGTGCAGGTTAAAAGATATTATTAATCTGTTTTTAGATAGTGGGGTAGGAAAAGAATCTTTTAATATCATTTCTCAAGGTGAAGTTGCTAAAATTATTAGTGAAAGTAATGATGATAGACGGCTTGTTTTTGAAGCAGCAGCAGGTATTATAAAATATAAAAGACGCAAGGAAGAAGCATTTAGAAAATTGAACAAAACAAATGATGCTTTAGATAGGGTCGATGATATTATTAAAGAGTTAGAGTCACAAGTAAAGCCATTAAGAGAACAAAGTGAAGTAGCTATTAAATATAAAAAGATGAAAGATGAATTAGAAAAGTTGGAAATTGCTTTGATTTCTTATGATATTTATAATCTAGTAAGTGAAGAGAAACTATTAAAAAAAGAAAAAGAACAATTAGAAAAAGAAATATTAAATTTAGATAGTGTTTCTAATACAGATAGTGGTGTTCTTCTAAAGAAAAAAACGGATTTGCTTACTAAGGAGAAAGATCTAGAATTTGCTCAAAGAGAGTTGTTACAAAAAACAGAAGAGCTTGGTAGTTTAAATGTTGAATTAAATATTTTAAAAGAACAAAGAAAGAATAAAGATATATCTAAAAAAGAAGAAGAAATAAGACATCTTTATGAAGAAAAAGCCGATCTTAATAGAAGTATTGGCGTTTTAGAAGATGAAGTTAAGTTGCTTGAGGAAAATATAAATGCCTTAAATGAAGAATTAAATATTAATAGAAATAGTCTTAAAGGATTGAATTTAACTTTTAAAGAGTTTGAACAGACATATGGTAAACAAGATCGTGATATATTGAGCTATAAACATAAGATAGATTTATTAAAATTAGAGATGGAACGAGGTAACAATTTGCCTCAAAGTATAAAAAGAATATTAGATTCTAATTCTTTAAATGGTATATATGACATTATTGGTAATGTTGTAAAAACTAAAGAAGATTATGTTAGATGTTTGGATGTGGCTATTAGTACTAGTAAAAACTTTGTTATTGTTAAAGATGAAGAGGCAGCAAAAGAAGCAATTAGGTATTTAAAAAATAATAACTTAGGTAGAGCTACTTTTTTTCCAATTAATGTTATTAAACATAGATATATTGATAACAATATTAAGCGTATGATAGAAGGTATAGATGGATACATTGGTGTTTTGGCCGACTTGGTTTCTACAGATAGAGAATATAAAAATATTATATATAATCAGTTGGGGCTTGTATTAGTAGCAGAAGATATGGATGCAGCTTTAAGAATAAGCAAAATAATAGATAGACGTTATAAGGTAATTACTTTGGCTGGTGATGTTATTAATGTTGGTGGATCTTTAACTGGTGGTGCTAATTATAAGGGTAGAAGTCTCGTAATGATTAATCAAGAAATTACTAATTATACAAACATTATTACTAGTTTAGAAGAAGGTAATAAGAAAATACTAGAGGATTTAAATGAGTCTAAGGAAAGTATTAGAAAACTAGAAGATAAGATTTATTTAAAAGAAAAAGATCTTAGACTTTTGCAAGATCAGATTACTATTAAGAACGCAAAACTTGTTGATGATAGAGGGAAACTTCAAAGTATAAAGAACAGTATTAATAATTTAGAAAGTACAGAGGATTTATTAGATAGTAAAGAAGAAGATTTAATTAATAGATTTTATGAGAATAGTAGTTATAAAGAAAAATTAGAACTTAAAATAAATAGTATAAAGAAAGAAATTAAAGTTTTAAAGGAAGAAATAGAAGAGGAAGAAGAACAAACTAAATATAAGAATAATTTAATTAGAAAAAATGAGGAAAAGAGAAATGTTTTGGAGGTTAATCTTAGTAAGATAGATGTTAAATTAGATAATTTGTTTAATGTTTTGAGTTGTGAATATTCTATTACATATGAAAAAGCGAGACATGATTATCCATTAGAAATAGAAGTCAAAGAGGCTAGAAATAAAGTTAATAATTATAAAGCTAATATCAAGAGTCTTGGTATGGTTAATTTAGCAGCAATAGATGAATATGAAAGAGTTAATACAAGGTATTTATTCTTATTGCATCAAAAAGAGGATTTAGAAAAAGCGATAGGGACTCTTCTAGAAATAATGAGAGAAATGGATGAAGTTATGAAAGAAGAGTTTTTGAAAACTTTTGATTTAATAAAAAAAGAATTTAAGGGTGTTTTTAAGGCTTTATTTCATGGTGGTGAAGCTGATTTAAGATTAACTAGTGATGATATTTTAACTACTGGTATTGAAATAATTGCTTGCCCTCCTGGTAAAAAGCTTACAACTATAAGTTTATTATCTGGGGGTGAAAAGACTTTGACAGCTATAAGTTTATTATTTGCAATTATTAATGTTAGAACTGTACCATTTTGTATTTTTGATGAAGTGGAGGCAGCGTTGGATGAAACAAATGTAATTGAATTTGGAAAATATTTAGAAAATTATAAGCATAAAACTCAGTTTTTAATTATTACTCATAAGAAAAAGACTATGGAGTATGCAGATACACTGTATGGTATCACTATGCAGGAGTCTGGTGTTTCTAAACTTGTTAGTGTAAAGTTAACTAATAAAGAAGAGTTAATATAGTAGTTTATAAGAATTTAAAAAGTACTAATGATGATGAAATTAGTACTTTTTAAAATGTAATCATTGATAATAAGACTAAAGAGCAATTGTGAATGGCGTGCATACATATAGTTGGAAAAATATTTTTTGTTTCATAATATGTTAAAGCAAAGAAAAATCCTAAACTACCATAAGGTATAATATAAAGATATTCTAAAATATTATTGCTTCCTATTACGTGTAATAGTCCAAATATTAAGCCAGATGCTATTGCATATACCCATTTGTTTTTAAATATTTTATTAACGCCCTTTCTAAATGTTATTTCTTCAGCAATGGGAGCAAGTATTCCTGCTGTAAATAACATTAATAGTGGTGTAGCTGTTATTAGACCTTGTACAGCTTCTTCATTACTTGATGTATTTAGATTTGTAATAAAGCTGATAACGATGTTAGACACACACATGATTATTAATCCTACAATCCAATACTTTAATGCTATGTCTAATTGAGTTTTGTAATGCTCTTTAAATCTTTTAAATTCTTGTTTTAATTCTTTAAAATATAAAATTACTAATAATATTACTAACATTGCATCAGTAAATGTGTTGACGATTGCGAGATCTGTTGTAGTATAATTATTAGTATTAATATTAAATAATGCTATTGGAATTATTTGTAAGTAATTACTAAAATAAAATATTGTAAAAGTTAATAGTCCTTTAAATATTTCTAATAATCTTTTTTTGTTAATAGTATTTAATCCTTTTACTTCATTTGTTTTTTTCATTATATAAATCACCTATTATTAATAATATCATATATTTTATATATTTATATATTTTTTTGTATAATTATCATAAATGAATGATGTTTTGACAAAACTAGATTTATATAGTATACTTGTAATTAAGAAAGGAGTGGGAATTGAAATACCCACTCTTTAATTTGGTAAGGAGGAGTTATGGAAGAAAAAATTAAAATCTTAATAGATGATAAAATTAAAGATTTAGATTTATTTGTAAGTAGTGTCTATTTTTCAGAAGAAGAAGGGATTAAAACTTTAAATATTGAACTTGATAGTGATAGTGTAATTGATATTAATAGAATAACAGCTGCTACTAAAGTAATTAATCCTATTATGGATGCTAATAATTTGTGTAATGATATTGATGTGTTAGATATACATTCTAAAGAGAAAGGGGATGATTAAAATGAATGGAAGAGAATTTCTTAATGCTGTTGATTTGGTAGTTAAAGAAAAACATATCGATAAAGAGATTATTTTTGAAGCTATGAGAAATGCTTTAATTAGTGCTTATAAGAAGAATGCTAAAAGTAAAAATAATAATGTTAAAGTTTTAATTAATGAAGATACTGGTGATATTAAAGTTTTTTCTTATTTGACTGTTGTATCTGATGATAAGATGACTAAGGAAGAGTATGAAGATGCTTTATTTGAACATTATGCTGAGGATGAAGATTTAGATACTGAAAAGGATAATCAAGAAAAAAATGAGGAGGAAAGTGAAAAAGTTAGCTTTTTTAATTCTGCTTGTGAAATAAAACTTAGTGATGCTAGAAAGATAGATAAAACTTTGAATATTGGTGATACTATTGATACTGAAGTTACTCCTAAAGATTTTGGTAGGGTTGCTGCATCTACTGCAAAACAAGTAGTTATTCAAAAAATAAGGGAAGCTGAGAGAAACAGCATTACTGATGAATTTGGTGATAAACAAGATGAGCTTCTTGTTGGTACAGTTGCGCTTGAAGATACAGATAACTATTTTATTGATTTAGGTCGTACTAATGGTATTTTGCCAAAAAAGGATATTATTCCTGGTGAGAAAATTAAAATGGGTAGTAAAATTAAGGTTTATGTTACTAAAGTAGATAATAATGGTAGAAATCTTTTGATTTTACTTAGTAGAAGACATTTTGGATTTGTAAAAAGATTGTTTGAAAGTGAAATACCAGAACTTGCTGATGGAACTGTTTTATTATATAGTGTAGCAAGGGAAGCAGGACTTAGAAGTAAAGTGGCAGTATATTCAGAAAATTCTAAGGTAGATCCTATTGGAGCTTGTATTGGTGAAAAGGGTAGTCGTATTGCTAATATTATTACGGAACTTAATGGTGAAAAAATTGATATTGTCAAATATGATGCTGATCCTGCTGTTTTTATTACTAACGCTTTACAACCTGCTAAAGATTTAACAGTTTTAGTAACAGATGTTAAGAAAAAAGAAGCTTTAGTAATAGCTGATGGTGATAATTTCTCTCTTGCTATTGGGAAAAAGGGTCTTAATGCTAGACTTGCTACTAAACTTACTAAATATAAAATAGATATTAAAACTAGTGAGCAAGCAAAAGAATTAGGTATTAGTATTAAAACTGAATAGGTGATGTGATGAAAAAGAGAAAGATTCCTCTTAGAACTTGTGTTGTAACTGGAGAGAAGTTAGATAAAAAAGATCTTCTTAGAATAGTAGGGGATAAAGATTTTAATGTTAAAGTTGATTTAACTGGAAAAATGAATGGTAGAGGTGCATATATTAAAAAAGACCTAGCTGTTTTAGATGAAGCTATTAAGAAAAAAAGCTTAGAAAGAAAATTAGAATGTAATATAAGTGATGAGGTATATGATGAGATAAGAAAAATATTGGAAAATTGAGAAAGAGGTGAATGATATGACTGTAAAAGAATATGCAATGGATGTTAATAGAAGTATAGATGAAATAATTAGTCATATGGAACGTCTTGCAATGGATGTCAGTGATTTGGATAGAATTCTTAGTGATGATGAAGTAATTCTTTTGGATAATTCTTTACAAGACGAAGATGATTATGTAGAGAGTAAGCCTGATGATGAACTTATTAATGATTTCTCATTAGATGAGAAAGCAGAGAAAATTGCCTATGATAGTAAGCTTACTGATGATAAAGAAATTAAAATGACTAAACTTAAAAGAAATATAAATAAAACTCAGAAGGTTAAGAATGATTTTAAACAGGAACGAAAGAAAATTTATAAGCATAAAGAAAAGCTTCAGAGTAATGAGCAAATAGTTGATGAAAATATTCTTCTTTATAAAGAGGGAATGACAGTTACAGATATTGCTAATATTTTAAATGTATCAACTAGTGAAATTATTAAAAAATTAATGAATTTGGGAGTTATGGCTACTCTTAATAATACTCTTAGTTTTGAAGATGTAGAATTATTAGCTCTTGATTATGATAAGGTTGTAAAAAGAGAAGAGACTTTAGATATTTCTAATTTTGAAAACTATGAGATAGAAGATAAGGAAGAAGATTTAGTACCAAGGTCTCCTGTTGTTACAATTATGGGGCATGTTGATCATGGTAAAACAACTTTGCTTGATACAATTAGAAAGAGTAATGTAGCAAGTGGAGAAGCTGGTGGTATTACTCAGGAAATAGGAGCTTATCAGGTTGAGTGTAAAGGTAAAAAAATTACTTTTATAGATACTCCTGGCCACGCTGCTTTTACAGAGATGAGAGCCAGAGGTGCTAGTGTTACTGACATAGTTATTATTATAGTGGCAGCAGATGATGGAGTTATGCCACAAACAAGAGAAGCTATTGATCATGCTAAAGCTGCTAAAGTACCTATTATTGTATGTATTAATAAGATAGATAAACCTGATGCTGATGTGGATAGAGTAATGACAGGATTAGTGGAAGATGGTCTTACTCCTGAAGAGTGGGGTGGAGATGTTATAGTTACTAGAATATCTGCTTTAACTGGCCAAGGTGTTGATGAATTGTTAGAAAATGTTCTTTTAGTTGCTGAAATGCAAGAATTAAAAGCTAATCCTAATCGCTATGCTACAGGGGCTGTATTAGAAAGTAAAATGGATAAACATGTTGGTCCTGTCGCTACTTTGCTTATTCAAAATGGTACTTTAAGATTAGGTGATCCTATTGTAGTAGGTACTTCTTATGGTAAAGTTAGAACTTTGAAAAATGATTTGGGAAAAGATATTACTTCTGCACTTCCTTCTATGCCAGTAGAAGTTATGGGACTTTCTGGTGTTCCTAATGCTGGAGATAAGTTTATGGCTTTTGAAACTGAAAAACAGGCTAAACAAATTGCTAATGATCGGGCTTTAAGAGAAAAAGCAGCTGATACTAATAGAACAGGGATGAGTTTAGAAGAACTATTCGGACAAATTAATGAAGGTTTAAAAGAGATAAATGTTGTGTTAAAGACAGACACTAACGGTAGTTTAGAGGCGGTTAAATCTTCTCTTGAGAAAATAGAGGTTGAAGGAGTTAGAATAAATATTATTAGAGGAGCTGTTGGTGGTATTACTGAGAGTGATATTGTTTTAGCTCAGGCTTCTAATGCTGTTGTTATTGGTTTTAATGTTAGAGGAAGTAATAAAGTTGTTGATATGGCTAAAGAGCAAGGTATCGAAATAAGACTTTATGATATAATTTATAAAGTTGTTGAAGATATGGAAAAAGCTATGAAAGGAATGTTAGAGCCTATTTATGAAGAAAAAGTTACTGGTAATCTGGAAGTTAGGCAGTTGTTTAAATTTTCTAAGGTAGGTATGATTGCAGGTTGTCATGTTACTTCTGGTGTTGTTAAGAATAATGATAAAGCTAGAGTAATAAGAGATGGTATTGTTATTTATAGTGGTTCTATTAAATCATTACAACATAAGAAGGATCAGGTTAAGGAAATATCTAAAGGTCATGATTGTGGTTTGACTTTAGAAAATTTCCAAGATTATAAAGAGAAAGATTTAATTGAAGTTTATCAACTTATAGAAATTGAAAGATAAAAAATTAGGACTTAAATTTCCTAATTTTTATCTTTATTTATAAAGTTTATATTCTAGTGTTAAAAGTAGATTCTTATTTAATCTTCTCATAACGTGTATATACCTAAATGTTAAAAAATATGTTATACTTATTTAAGAGAAAGGATTGATTGTGGTGACAAATATAAAAATCGAACGTATCAATAATATTATAATGGAAGAAATAAGTAAGATTTTAATGTTAGAAATAAAAGATGAGAATATTAAATTTGTAACTGTGACAGATTGTGAGACATCAAATGATTTGAGTTATTGTAAAGTATATGTGACGGTATTATATCAGGAAAAAAAAGAAGAAACGTTAAAGACTTTGAAAAATGCTAGTGGTTTTATAAGAAGTGAACTTGCTAAGAGAATAGAAATAAGGCACGTTCCTGAACTTAAATTTTTTTATGATGATTCTATTTCTTATGGTGAAAAGATAGATAAAATTATTGATGAGATAAATGATGGGGAATAAGATGAATTATAAAATTGTTGTTAATAAAAATAAGCGATATGATAAGAGAGATTTTTCTAATATAGAGTTAAAAGAAGTGGTAAATTCTTTGCATGAAAAGTATTTACTTGAAAAAAGAACTTTAAAAGCTTTTCTTTCTTTGAAGAAGGATTTAGAAAATAAAAATATTTTTATTGATATTGTAGATGGTATTAGAACATTTGATGAGCAAGAGAAAATAATAGAAGATTATCCTATTGAATATGGTGAAGAGTATGTAAAAAAATATGTTGCCCCTATAGGATCTAGTGAACATCATACTGGTTTGTGTTTTGATGTAGGTTTGATAATTGATGGTAAATTGGTATCTGAAAATGATGAATTATTAGAAAAAGAAAATTTGTTTGAAAAAGTTATTGAAATTTTACCTGATCATGGTTTAATACTTAGATATCCTAAAGATAAAGAGAAAGTAACCGGTTATGGTTATGAGCCTTGGCATTATAGATATGTAGGTAAAAATACAGCTAGATTAATTATGAGTAATAGACTAACTTTGGAAGAGTATGATAATTTGTATAATAAATCAGGGGTTATCTTAGTTAATAAGCCTAAAGGTATTACTTCAAGAGATGCTGTTGATAGAATTAGTAATATATTTGACACTAATAAAGTTGGTCATAATGGTACTTTGGATCCATTAGCAGAAGGTCTTCTCGTTGTAACAATTAATAAAGCTTGTAAAATTAATGAATTATTAATCTGCGAAGATAAAGAATATATTGCAGAGGTTAAAGTAGGTCTTGAGACGGATACTTTAGATTTAGAAGGTAAGATAGAAAAGATAAGCAATAAAAAAATAGATAAAGATATTTTAAATAATTTATTTGAAAAATTTCCTAGAAGATATTTACAGAAAGTACCAAGTTACTCAGCAGTTAAAGTTAATGGGAAAAAACTTTATGAGTATGCAAGAAATGATATAAAAATAGAATTACCTGAAAGAGAAGTTATTATCAAAGAGTTAGAATTACTAGATTATAGAGAAGACTTTTTTAAATTTAGATGTGTAGTATCTAAGGGAACTTATATTAGAAGTTTAATTAAAGATATGGGAGATTTTATTTGTATACCTTGTACTATGAGTAGTTTAATTAGAACAAAGCAAGGGAAATTTCTTTTAAGTGAAGCTTTAAACCTTAATGATATTAGTATTAATAGTAAATTAATCAATATAGGAGATGCTTTAGATATTCCTATAAAAGAAATTAATGATAATGATTATAAATTGGTTATTAATGGGTCTAAAATAAATAATAATTATAATATTAAAGATAAAGTATTATTTGTAAAAAACTGTGATTTTATTGCTATTTATAAAACAATTGATAAACAATTATTTTGTTATAAAATGTTAAAATAAATGGACAAATTCATAGATTTGTAGTATATTATATATTGTTACCTGTTCTTAGTAAATGGAGTTCTTCCTTATATCCTTTACCAAGATTAGGCGAATTATTAGATGAAAGGAAGGTAAATATGGCTTTAACAAAAGAAGAAAAACAACAGATCATTAAAGACTTTGGTGTTAATGCTAATGATACTGGGTCTGCACCTGTACAAATTGCTATTTTAACTAAAGAGATAGATAATTTAACAGAGCATTTAAAGACTCATATTCATGACCATCATTCACGTCGTGGTTTGTTAATGAAAGTTGGACAAAGACGTAATATGCTTAATTATTTAGCTAAAAAGGATATTGCAAAATATCGTGAGGTAGTTAAAAAATTAGGTTTAAGAAAATAGGACTCTTGGAGTTCTTTTTTTCTTATAAAATAGTAGTATTTTCTTTGTTTTTTTGATATTCTAATAATAGAGTTTATGAAGTAAGTATGAATATAAATAATGTTCTTACATGACTTACTGATAATGAAAAGAGAATTATTTTATCATAAGTCTTCTAGTGACTTTATAAATTTAAAAACTAATAGATTAAAAAGAATTAGAGAATTATAGGAAAAGAGGGAAGTAAAATGACTAAGAAGTTATATGAGTATGATTTTTATGGAAAGAAGATAGTAGTTGAATATGGTGAACTTGCTAAGCAAGCAAATGGTTCTGTTTTGATTAGATATAATGATACAGTTATATTGACAGCAGTAGTTATTAATAAAAATGTAAATTTGTTGAGTGACTTTTTTCCATTAACTGTTAATTATCAAGAAAAACTTTATTCAGTTGGTAAGATTCCAGGAGGATTTATTAAAAGAGAAGGTAGACCAACGGAAGCAGCAACTCTTGCTGCTAGGATGATAGATAGGCCTATGAGACCATTATTTAGAGAAGATTTTAAGAATGAGGTACAAGTTATTAATACAGTATTATCAGTCGATCAGGATTGTTCGCCGGAGTTAGCAGCAATGCTTGGTTCTTCTCTTGCCACTATGTTAAGTGGTGCTCCCTTTCTTGGCCCTATCGCTGGAGTTAAAGTAGGTTATATAGATGGTAAATATATAATAAATCCAACTGTAGATGAATTAGATAAGAGTGTTTTAGATCTTACTGTAGCGGGTACTGTTGATGCTATTAATATGGTAGAAGCAGGAGCTAAACAAGTTAGTGAAGAAATTATGCTTGAAGGATTAATGAAAGGACATGATGCTATTAAAGAATTATGTAAATGGCAAAATGAAATTATTTCTGATATTGGTGTTGCGCCTTTTGAATATGAAAGTCTAACTATTGAAGAAGAATTAATAAAAGAAGTTACTTCTATAATAGAGAAAGATTTAGATGCTGCTTTGAGAATTAAAGAAAAGTTAGAAAGATATGAAAAACTAGATAAAATAAAAGATGATCTACTAGGAAAATATAAAGAGGAAAATAAAGAACTTGCTGATGAAGAACTAGATTTATTATTAGTGAAAGTTGAAAAAATATTTAGCGATGTAGAGTATAGATTATTTAGAAATATAGTTGTTAAAGAAAAAATTAGATCTGATGGTAGAAGGATGGATGAGATTAGACCATTATCAACAGATATAGATTTACTTCCTAGAACTCATGGCTCTGCTTTATTTACACGAGGAGAAACACAGTGTTTAGCAGTTACTACACTAGGGGCTTTAGGTGAACATCAAATTCTTGATGGACTTAGTTTAGAAGACGAAAAAAGATTTATGCTACATTATAACTTTCCTCAATTTTCAGTGGGAGAGACAGGAAGATATGGTGCGCCTGGTAGAAGAGAAATTGGTCATGGTGCTTTAGGAGAAAGAGCTTTACTTCAAGTAATACCTAGTGAAGATGAATTTCCTTATACTATTAGAGTGGTATCAGAAATACTAGAAAGTAATGGTAGTAGTTCACAAGCTTCGATTTGTGCAGGATGTATGAGCTTAATGGCAGCAGGTGTTCCTATTAAAGCTCCTGTTGCAGGTATTGCTATGGGACTTATTACAAGTGATGATGATTATACTATTTTGACGGATATTGCAGGTATGGAAGATCATTTGGGAGATATGGATTTTAAGGTTGCTGGAACAAAGGATGGTATTTGTGCTTTGCAAATGGATATAAAAATAAAAGGAGTTACTAAAGAAATATTAAAGGAAGCTTTAGAACAGGCTAAGAAAGCGAGGTTACAGATACTTGATGTTATTAAAAAGCAAATTCCTGAACCTCGTAAGGAAGTGTCTAAATATGCTCCTAAGACAAAAGTGTTTTATATATCTCCATCTAAGATTAGAGATGTTATTGGTAAAGGTGGAGAGATGATTACTAAGATTATTTGTGATGCTAGTAATGTAAATGATGTTAATAGTATTGGGGCTGTTAAAGTAGATTTAGAAGATGATGGTAGAGTAATTGTTTATCATACAGACCAAGATGTTATTGATAAAACAGTAAAGATGATAGAAGATGTCGTGAAAGAAGTAGAAATTGGTAAAATTTATGAAGCTAAGGTAGTAGCAGTGCATGATTTTGGCTGTTTTGTTGAGATATGGCCAGGATGTGAAGGACTTGTTCATGTATCTCAACTTGATATTAAACATATTGATAAGGTAGAAGATGTTGTAAAAGTAGGAGATACTATTTTAGTAAAAGCGATTGGTAAAGATAAAAAAGGTAAAGAGAACTTCTCAAGAAAAGAAGTATTGTTAGATATGCAAAAGAAGAAGTCTAAGTAAAAACTTCTTCTTTTAGTATGAGAATAACTTACAATTATATATTTCTAATAGGTCATTAACATCATTAAGTTCATATATTCCTTCCATGAAACAAAACCTAATGATTAAATCATAGATATTGTTTTTAGGTAAAGAGTAAGAGGCACTATTAAGTAATTTATCTATTTCTTCTTCGTTTAGTTTTAAAGATAATCCTAATAATATAACTGTTTCTTTACTTGGATGATAATTAATATCACTTCTAATTTTAGAAAATAATCTTCTATCAATATGAACTTTATTATAGACATCACTATCTTTTAAGCCTTTATCATCAATATATTTAAATAATAATTCTTGAAAATGACTTTCCTTATTACTTTTATTAATATAATCTTCTGCTTTTGAAGTTTGATAACTGCTTAATCTTCTTCTTATACGTGGTAGTGTTTCTAAATTTTCATTAATATATTCATTTAATCTTTCTTTCATAATTGTCTCCTTTAATGCGACTAAATTAATTATTAAATATAATACAATTATACCAGAAAGAAGGAGATGTGTATGCAACAAAAAGTAGATAAGTTAAAAGAAAATAGTATTTTAGGAATAGAGGCTAAAGCTAATTTGAGTGTGTGTCCAGGGAAAAGTGGAACTATTATAACAAAGGATAAGAAAGTATATGGTTACTCTTTATATAGTCGCATGACTTCATTTATGGAAAAAAATAATATTCCATTAGAAGACATATATTTAATAAAAGAATTAACAGATGAAGAGTATAATAAGATTCTAAAATTTACAGAAGAAGAAATAATTAATAAAGAATATGAATGTAAGCCTCAACGAGATAGTTCTTCTATTGTTTTTGGAAAGCTTGAATCTAAACTATTTTATTATCCTAATTGTTATGATATTAATACTGAAGAAAGTCTATATGATAAGACTAGAAAATTAATAGAAGAGATTAAATAGCAATCTCTTCTTTTTTTATCTATAAAGAAAGTGCGTTGTTTTAGATAAAATCGAATTTATGTATTGACGAACGTATATTTTATATAGTACACTTAAGTTACTAAAGGGAGGTTCGTATTATGGAGGTATACAAAGCATATAAATTTAGGTGCGACTGGGTAGGTCGT
>CALVTA010000014.1 GCA_944359735.1 uncultured Bacilli bacterium
GCTTTTCCCTTCTGAAATTCTTGTAAAAAAAAGAAAGAGCAAGTCTTTCCTAGTAAAATTATTTTTGTTCTTTCTCTTCCATAATCTTTTTCAAATCATATAATACATTTAACGCTTCAATTGGAGTCATTTGTAAAGGTTCAATCTCTTTCAACTTTTCTTCTACTCTATTGAAATAAAAAGACGCTCTTCACATCTTTCCTATGAACTGAACCCCAAAAGTTGGGCAGTTTATAAATAATTTCTAATTAGAGGATTGTAACCTGTAATTTACAGGAGACAGTCCTTTTAATTTTACTTTAATTCTATCATAATTATAATAATTAATATAGTCATCTATTGCTTTTATCAAATCATCTAATGTTTCATAATTATCTTCTTGATCATAAAACATTTCTGTTTTTAGTATTCCAAAGAAATTTTCCATCATTCCATTATCCATACTATTTCCTTTTCTAGACATGCTTTGTTTAATTCCTTTATTCTTTAATCTTTGTTGATAAGATTGATGTTGATATTGCCATCCTTGATCTGAATGAAATATTAATCCTTCTAAATTTTTACCATCAAATGCTTTATTAAGCATATCATTTATTTGTTCTAAATTAGGTGATTTAGAAGTGTTATATGATATTACTTCTCCATTAAAGCCATCTAAAATTGGAGATAAATAACATTTTTCTCCACGAAGATTAAATTCAGTAACATCTGTATACCATTTTTGATTGGGCTTATCTGCATAAAATTCACGATTAATGTAGTTATCAGCTATTTTACCAACAGTTCCTTTATATGATGAATATTTTCTCTTATTTCTCTTTAAAGGTTTTAAACCTAATTTTACCATTATTCTATAAACTTTCTTATGGTTAATATTATAGCCTTGATTTCTAAGTTCTAATGTAATCCTACGATAACCATATCTTTCCTTATTATTAATAAATATTTCCTTTATTTTATCTATTATTTCTTTATTTTTATCATCTTTGTCTGTTTTAGACAAAGTATAATAATATACAGATTTAGCTAAACCTGATACTTGTAGAAGAATCATTAATGGGTATTTTAGCCGAAGTTCACTTACAACATTTACTTTTTCTTCTGTTGTTGATTCTTCCTTGCTTGAACAACGGCTCTCAATTTTTTTGAGTATTCTAGCTCAGCTTTCAAATATAAATTTTCTTTTTTTAATCTTTCATTTTCTTCTTCTAGTGTTTCGTTTTTTTTAGGTTTACTTTCTTTTTTATTCATAGTTGGACGTCCTCGCTTTCGTTCAACTATATTATAACCCATTTTTTTATATTCTCGTATCCAATTAAACAAAATTCCATTACTTAATAAACCTTCGTCTATAGAAACGGATAAAACTGTTTCTCCACCTAATAAAACTCTATTAATAATTTGTTCTTTTTCATAATTGTTAAATTTTCTATTTTTAGTGGTTCTAAGAATATCATATCCATGTTTATCTATTAATCTAGTTAAATAATCAATTTTATCTTTTCCTATCAAATATTTTTTTGATAAGTTAATTCTTGTTTCTCCATTTTTTCTCTCATTATATATATTTATTTTATCTTCATAACTTAATTTTGACATATAAAAACCTCGTTTCTATGTCCAAGAAACGGGGGTCATATCAACAAAAAGTCATCTTTTAATATTTTTTAATTTGTGATAAAGAGCATAACTAATCTTATAAGCATGATACCAGAAAGGACTAATAATAAGATCAAATTCTCCAATTAATTCTACTACTTGTCCTCCAAAACTCTTCTTAAATAGATAAAGTCCAAGTAAAGGATTATTTTCACTAAAGTCTCCTGTAATACCATAGAAGTTATATGTATCATACCCATTATCTATTGCATATTTAACACCTGCAAAGTGAAGAGTATAAGCAGATTGAAAACTCATAAGTTCTGCTTTAGAACCACCGTATAAAGATAACACTTCTTTACCATAGATTAAGAAAAGAATTCCTCCAAGTATTGGCTTATTTCCATATTTTTCTTTCATATCTTTAGTTTTTTCAATGTTTTTCTCTAATCTTTTAATTTCATTCTTTTCAAACTCTTGTTTACTATGATATTTCTTCTCATTCATAGGTTTACTTTTATCTTCATACTGCTTTTTTCTTGTTTTAATAGATTTCTCTAAAGCTTCTATTACTTTTTTAGTATTTTCTATCTCTTCATCAAAATCTATTTCCGCAATTAATATTTTCAAAATACCATCATCGTGTAAACTATCCCACATATTCTCATAATAAGATAAAGGTCTATCAATAAATTCACGTCTTTCTCCAGTATGTTGCATAATATCTTTAAATATAGGTAACTCATCTCTTGTAATTTCTCTAACCTTTACACCAAGTCTTTCATTCTTTCTTAAAATCTGTCTTGTCTTAGAATCCATATCTTTCATAACATCATCAACAGATCTATCTTTAACAGTAATAGTATGCATCCATCTAGGTTGTAAGGCGTCTTGCATTAAGTTAAACCCAAAATGTTTATAACCCAACTTCTTTAAGTTATCAACAGTATCACTATTATCTATACCATCTTTAACTAAATCACCATTTAAATCTCTTTGCTTATACATAACATAAGGATCTATCTTAACAAATATACCTTCCTTACTTTTAACAAACTTCTTAACTTCTTCTGTAAACTCTTTTAATAAGTTATAGTCATGATAATCAATTAAAAATCCTCTAGGTGAATAAAACATATATTTCTTAACAATAGGTACACGCTTTGCAAGTAATAAAGCAGCTGAGATTAAACTTCCTTTATCATCATATAAACCTACAACATAATGCTTCCAACCATTATGTTCCTTTAATTTAGCCCAACCTTTAGTCTGATGAAAAGTCGCTTCATCAGTAGTTAAAGCAAATTTCTCTAACTCTTCAAAACTAATCTCTTTCAATTTCATCTTTAAGTTCCTTCTTCTTTCTTTTCTTAATCATATTTCTATATAAAGGTACAGCCTTTGTAAAAGCAAAGTAGTAAAAAGGTTTAACTACATAATCAAATTCTCCCATAAATTCAACATAGTCACCACCGAATTTCTTTTTAAACTCGTGTAAACCAAGTCTAGGGTTATCTTTAGATAAATCACCAATAGTGCCAAACTGATCATATATCTTTAATCCTCTATCTTTACAAAATTTTAAATGTTCATAATAAGTATGATAATTAACATAAGTTTCTGTTAAGATATTATGGTTTCCCGCATAAAGAACCCAAGCTTTATCACCATACTCTAAAATCATATGAGCAGAAAGCGTTACTTCCTCGCCATACTCTTTTAAATAGTTATTATATTTTTCTACTTCTTTTTCTAAATTCTCTTTTTGTCTAGAAAGTTCCTTAAGTTTATTTTTAACACTCTTAGACATATTCTCTTTAGGAAGTTCCCCTATCTTTTTATAAACTTCCTCTAAATCATTATTTAATACTTCTAAACTATCTTTAATATTAACTTTACCTAAAAATAAAGTTGCCTTATTATCTTCATTAAATAATTTATATAGAGTCTTATAATAATCAATCCCATAAGAAACAAAATCTTTTCTTGATTCCGTCAACATCATTAAATGATAAAAAGTCGGTATATCTTTTTCTGTTCCAATCTCTACTTTAGTTTTAAGTTTAAGGGATTTAGCAATTCTTTGTTTCGTTGTCTTTGAAAAATGACTCTCTATTTCTTCTATGCTTTGATTTAAATCTATTCTGAAAGTATATCTTGGCTGCATTGTCTCAAAGTTTTTAGTAAATCCTAAATGTTTATAACCAATTCTTAATAATTCATTGTAAATTATCCGTTCCTTAGATTCAACTTCTGTTATCTCACCTTTATAGTTTTCCTTTTTCCAAATAATATCAGGATCTATCTTTACGTAAATCGCTTTTTTTCTTTTGGCAAAATTAACAATCTCTTCTGTAAATTTACTTAATACTTCAAAATTATAAAAATTAATCACATATCCTCTTGGTGCATATAAATAGCATAGTCCAAAAGGAAGACTTTTCTTAAGTAAAAGAGTAGCTGCAATTATCTTTCCATCATCATCGAGTCCCAAATAGTAAGGAGTAAGGTTCCTTCTTTCTTTAGCAAGTTCGCCCCAGTCATAAGACTGTAAAAAATGACTTTTATAGGGATTAAATTTTACAAATTTTTCATATTCTTTTTTCTCTAAAACTCTTAATTCCATTTTTATCACAACCTATATAAAGTATAATTTATTTAATAATTACTGTCAATTTTAGTATGTTCTAAAAAAAGAAAAAAATTAAAAGAAAACGCAAATAATTACTAAGAATATTATAAATAAAAAAAGAGCATGTTGCTCTTTACATCATATATTTATCATTATTATTTCCGTAACCTGTATTTTGGCTATCAAATGTTCTAGGTGTAATCATAGAAGATTCTATTCTGCTAACTCTATTATCTAATCTTCTAATTTGTCTTTCAAGTCTATTAATTTGATTTTCTAAACTATTAAGTCTCTGATTTATATTATTAGAAAAATTAGGTCCAGGTCTCATTCCTGGATTATTCATATTAGGGTTCATTGGCCACATTGGCATACCTTGATTCATAAAATTCATCCTCACTTTCAAGATATTATATTCTAAACATTCCATTTTTATGATAAACTATAAGTCGGAGGAGTTTTTATGAGACTTAGAAATGTGAAAAACAAGGAAGAAATACTAAATAATTGTGACTATTTGATTAAAAATCCAACTGTCTATAAAGGAACTTGGCATACATTATTTAATAACAATAATCCTATTTATCTAGAAATAGGAATGGGTAAAGGTAAGTTTATAATTGAAAATGCTTTAAAAAATCCAGATATTAATTATATAGGAATAGAAAGATTTGATAGTGTAATGGCTAAAGCCATAAAAAAAATTCCTAAAGAAATTAATAATTTGCGCTTAATTAGACTAAATGCTCTAGATATAGATACAATCTTCTATAAAGAAATAGATTTAATTTATTTAAATTTTTCAGATCCATGGCAAAAAAAAAGATGGCACCATCGCCGTTTAACTAGTCCTGTTTTTCTTGAAAAGTATGAATATTTATTTAAAAATACAAAAAGAATAGAACTAAAAACAGATAATGAAGATTTATTTATTTTTTCTCTTGAGACATTAAGTAATAAAGGTTATAGTTTAAATGATATCTCATTTGATTATCATAAAACTCATGAAAATATAATCATGAGCGAATATGAAGAACGATTTAATAAAGAGGGGAAAAATGTATATCATCTTTTTGCACAAAAAAAGTGACAAACCCAATATTTATTTGTTATAATATTATAAGAGTAGGTGTTGCATATTGAAAAAAAAATTATTAATACTAACAATCTCTATTTTTGTTTTAACAGGATGTACTAATATTAATAGTACTAATTTAAACGAAGTAATTGACATTATGTTATCTTCTAAAGTCACCCTTGCTAATAATGTTTTTGAAGGCTATAAGTACTATATACCAAGAGGTTTGAAATTAACTTCAAAAGATGAATATAATGCTGTTCTTTTAGATGAATACAATAATACCTACTATTTCTATATTGACGTAATTAGTTATTATAATAAAGAAAATTTAGATTATAAAGTCAATAAAAGATCTTATTTCTCAAAAGAACTAAATTATAATAATAAAATGGGATATTTAGAAATAACTAAAATAGAAGAAGATGATTATTATTTTATTGAATACATGTATAATTACGGTAAAATAGAAGCGTTTGTTAAAGAAACTGAGATAAATAGTGCTGTTATAAATATGAGTAGTGTTCTTTCATCTTTAAGCTTTAATCGATCAGTACTAGAAACTCTAGTTGGGAATAAAGTCTTAAACTATAAAGAAGATACTTATAATGTTATGAAGCCAAAAGGGAGCACAGCCACTAAAGATACATATCTAGAATACGAAGAAAAATACGGTATCTATGAAGGCTACGGTGATAATAAAGAAGAAGACACAATAGAAATAGAAGAGGACTAAGAAAGGTGGAGAATAAGTCTTATGAAACTATTAGATAAATTAAAAAATGCTCTTTTTGAAGAAGAATATGTAGAAGTTGAAGAAAAAAAAGAGGTTAAGAAGAAAGAAAAACCTATTGCTAAAAAAATAATAGTAGAAGAACCTAAAAAACAACCTCAAAAAGAAGACTTAATTGTAGAAGAAGAAAAAACAAAATCTTCTTATGAAACTCCTAATAGAGATTTTAAATTTAAAGCTATTTTAGATGATGACTTTATTGATTTAGAACAGGAAAAGAAAACACCATCTCTTCCTAAAAAAGAAGAACCTTTAAAAAGAAAAGAACCAAAAGTAGAAAGAGAACTTTATAAAGAAGAAAAAAAAGAAGAAAAAAAACCATATGGAGTTTTACTAGATAATGAAATTAAAATTCATGAGTATGGATCCTATGAAAAACAAAAAGAGAAAAAAGAATTTCATCCATCACCAATTATTTCTCCAATTTATGGAGTTTTAGATCAAAATTACAAAAAAGATGAAATTGTGACAAAAAAAGAGATTAGAATAACAAGTAGTTATAAATCAAAAAATATTGATGTTGATAGCGTTAGAGAAAAAGCTTATGGCAACAATGATGATATCTTTGAAGAAGAACTTACATCTAATAAGCAAAAAGAAGAAAAACAGGAAGAAAGTAAAGTGGAAGAGAACATAGAAATAAAAGAAGAAGATAGCTTATTAGATATAAGTGATGATAACACACCATCTGTTGCAAAAGTTACCATGGGAGACGCAGAAGAATATTATACTGATTTAGGACTAGAATATAACATTGATTATAAAGATGCATCACATGAGAAAGCAACCGGCAGAAGAACAGATTTAAGAAATTTCAATGAAGATGACTATCAAAAAGATGATACTAGCATTGAAGACAACTTATTTGATTTAATAGATTCAATGTACGAAGAAAAGAAAGGAGAATAAAAAATGGAATTTTTAGGGGTTATTTTGGATAGTCTATTAATAGTATTAGTAATTATTCTAATAATTTTAGCACTTAAAGCTTTAGATACTTTAAATAAAGTAGATGCTATTTTAGATGATACTAAAAGAAAATTAGATAGTCTAGATGGTGTCTTTTCATTAGTTAATACTGTTAACGAAAAATTAACGGTAGTTACTGATACTGTAATTAGTAGTATTGTAAATTTTATATCAAGTATTTTTAAAAAGAAAGGAAAGGAAGATATTGATGAGTAAAAAAAGTGGAATTGGAAAATTTGTAGCAGGAGCTGCTATAGGAGCGGGATTAGGAGTTTTATTTGCTCCAAAAAAAGGTAGTGAAACAAGAAAGGATCTTAAAGAAAAACTAGATAATGTTATTGCTAAAATTAAATCAGTAGATGCTGAAGAAATAAAAGAAATGTTTGAAAAAAAAGTAGAAGAAATAAAAGCAGACCTTGAAGATTTAGACAAAGAAAAAGTAATAAAAATTGCTAAGAAAAAAGGAGAAGATATTAAGAAAAAATGTCAGGACTTAGTTAACTTAGCAGTCGCTAAAGGGACACCAGTATTAGAGAAAGCTGCTGAAGAGTTAAGATTAAAAGCTATTGATGTTGTTAGTGATGTCTTAGAAAAATTAGAATCAAAAGACAAGTAACTTAATATAATAAATAGAACCAATTGGTTCTATTTTGACTTTAAAAGAAACTATTGATTTATTTTAAATAAAATGGTATAATATAGGCACCAAAACAAATTGGGGGGGATAAAAATGAAAATAATTAAACCAAAGAAGATTAAATTAATTATATTATCGATTTTAATTGTTGGTTTTGGGGCTTTCTTTACTATGACAAATACTAAAGCTTCATCAACTGCGCCAACATCATTTACTGCAAATAGTGAAAAATTATTATCAGGATACATTAATAATTGGCACTATGCAAAATTAACAAGCAGTTTAGGAGAATATGTTTATTGTCGTGATTTCCATAAAGGAATTCCATATGGTGTTACGATGACACTAGAAGGTGAAGCACCTGCCGCAATTGCTTATATTCTATCAAATGGATACCCAAAAGTAAGTATAACAGGTGATTCTGATAAAGACTATTATATCACCCAGGCTGCATTATGGTGGTATATGGATTCTTATATGGGAACTAATAATTTGCCCGATGCTTTTAAAACTACAGGTCCTGATCCATATAATTTAAGACAATATATTATAAAATTAGTAAATGAAGCAGGAAAAGTAACCTCTTATCCTACTCCTTCTATTAGTTTAGTTAATAATGACAGCTCACTAAATTTAACAAGTGATAAAAAATACTATGAATCAAGAGCCATTAGTGTAAAGACATCAAATACAACTGGGAATTATACAATATCTTTAGCTAATGCTCCAACAGGAACTACCATAGTTAATGCTTCAACTGGGGAAAAACAAAAATCATTTGCAACAAATGAAAAATTTAAAGTTAGAATTCCTGTAGATAAGGTTGATATTGGAAATTTAAATATTAAAGTAACTGCCACAATAACTGGCTCAGTCAATAAAGCTTATATGTACAAATCAAGTGATTCTACTAAACAAGATGTATTTGGTTCAACACTATATCCTGATACATCAACAATAACAGCTAAAACTAATTTAACACTTGAGACTAGTAAAGTAACAATTACAAAGATTGATGATGATACAGATAAGCCATTAGCCGGTGCAACATTTGTAGTAAAGGATAGTAGTGGAAATCAAGTAGCTACTTGGATATCAACTACATCATCACATGTAATTAGAAATTTACCAGATGGCACTTATACTCTACAAGAAACTAAAGCTCCAGAAGGTTATGTTTTAAATGATCAAGTGATTAAATTTACTATTAGTGAAACAAATAGAAATATAGCCATTAGAGTTAGAAATAAAACAATAGATAAAACAGCAAATATAA
Source organism: uncultured Bacilli bacterium (assembly GCA_944359735.1). Taxonomy (GTDB): domain Bacteria; phylum Bacillota_I; class Bacilli_A; order RF39; family UBA660; genus Onthousia. Next base: position 8,985 of record CALVTA010000014.1, read on the forward strand.
TAAAAATAGATGCTAAAACAAATAAACCACTAGCAGGAGCTACTCTAGTAATAAAAGATAGTACAGGTAAAGAAGTAGATAGATTTATAACTACAACAGAAACACATACCTTAAAAGATCTTGCTAATGGTAAATATACAGTAGAAGAAATAGAAGCACCAAAAGGATATAAAAAGTCAGATGAAATATATGAATTTACAATTAGTGATACCAATAGTAAAGTAACTGTAACAATAAAAAATGAACCAATTGAAAAGACAGCTTCAATTATAAAAATTGATTCAATTACGAAAAAACCTACGCCAGGAGCTACTCTAGTAATAAAAGATAGTACAGGTAAAGAAGTAGATAGATTTATAACTACAACAGAAGCACATACCTTAGAAGATCTTGCTGATGGTAAATATACAGTAGAAGAAATAGAAGCACCAAAAGGATATGAAAAGACAGATGAAATATTTGAATTTACAATCAGTGATACCAATAATAATGTTACTGTAACAATTGAAAATAAACCTATTGAAAAATTAGTAAACATAATAAAAATAGATGCTAAAACTGGTAATCCATTAAAAGGTGCAACTTTGGTAGTAAAAGATAGTACAGGTAAAATAATTGAAGAGTTTGTAACTACTGAAGAAGCACATACAATTACAGATTTAAAAGACGGAGAATATACGGTTGAAGAAACTGCTGCTCCAGAAGGTTATAAAAAAAGTGATGAAATATATAAATTTACAATCAGTGATGAAACACCAACAGCTTTAGTTATCTTTGAAAATAATGAAATAGTAGAAGTTCCATTTACTGGTAGTAACAAATCCCTTATAAGTACTTTATTTGGATCAATACTATTAATATCCGGAGTAGGATTCGTATACTACAATGGTAAAAAACAAAAAGTTAAATAAAAAGAAAAGAATCTCTCCTAATACAGTCGCTCTAATTGGAGCTTTTGTAATAACACTCGGAGGATTCTTTCTTCTTTATAATTTTATCAGTGATAAAAGGCTACAGGCTTATGATTACATGAATGAACAAATATACGATAATACTGAAACAGATATATATGACGTTAACACTGAAGAAGTAGTCACCACTGATGAAGAAGAAATACCAAAACAATATGATATAGAAAACTATATTGGATATTTAGAAATACCAAAGATAGACTTTAAAAGGGGTTTTTACAACATTGATTCTAAACTTAATACTGTAGAAGCTAATATTGAAATAATAAAAGGCAGTGACTTACCTGATGTTACAAATGGTAACTTAATAATAGCAGGACACTCAGGCACCGGATGGAAAGCTTTCTTTAAGAATTTATATAAATTAGAAGTAGGAGATGAAGCTATTGTTACCTATAGTGGCAGGTCTTATAAATATAAAATAACAAATATTTATAAAGAAAAAAATACAGGTACTGTTTCAATAAAAAGAAATTATGATAGAACTACACTTACATTAATAACTTGTACTAAAGATGATAATTCTACACAAACTATCTATATAGCTGAACTTTATACAATTGAATAAAAGGGGGTGTTATTAATGAGCCAATTATCATTAATGACAAAATTAAAAACAGTTTTTGATTTAATTACATCAAAAAATTTATACTTAATGATTCTTGCTATAGTAATATTTTTTACTATTATATTTATAACTACTAATGGATCTAATAGAAAACAAAGTAAAAAAACTTATATCTTATTATATTTAGCAGGATTTATATTTTTAGCTATTCAATATGGTAATAGTTTTTTAACTCTAGTAGACTATGCAATTAACGAAGTGTTTATAACGTACTATTTTCCTAATATTGTTATTTATCTAATAATGCTAATTATAACTAATATAATTCTTTGGAAAACAATATTTAATGATAATATAGACTTTAAATTAAAAGTTATAAACTCTATAGCCTTTGCAATTATTATGTACTTATTTATTTTAGCCATTGCTACCATAAATAATTTAAAATTAGATGTTTTTAATATTACTGAATTATATAGTAGTAATGGAGTTAGAAGTTTATTAGAGCTAAGTATGTTCATCTTTGTTTTCTGGGTAATAGTATTAGTAGTCTATCATTTCATTAGAAAATATCAATATAAACATAATCTTATTCAAATAGAGTCATTTACTAACTACAATATTATCCATGATTTTGATGTTAAAGAAGCTTATAAAGTTCCTAAAGTTACTGTTTTAATGGATCAGCCTAAAATAGAGGAATCAGAAGAAAAAACTAAAGAACCTCTTTTAGGACAAGAATTTACTTTAGATGAATATAAGTTAATGGTTAAAATATTAAAAGAAGAAAAAGAAAAAGAAAATATATCAACGATAGAATCAAAAACTATAGATGATAACCCTTTAACAGAATTAAATAAATTATACCAAAGCATTAGGGATTAGTATAATAAATATACTAAATCTCTTTTTTTATCATATAATTTATTGGTGATAAAATGTTAAGTGAAGAAGAATTTTATAAACAATCCCTAAATACAAATTTTTTTAATCTTAGAAATTTACGAGATTTTTGTATTAATGTGCAATTATCATTCTATGGTGAAAATGAATATAAAGAAAGAATCTCTTCTCTGGCTAAAAGGAGTCAAGACTTAGGAAAAGAATTGATTACTTATACTAAAGGCATTGTTCCTCAAGAGGGCTTAAATTATCAAATATACTATACAGAATATACTCTAGCAGCTGAAAAATTAACAGAAAAACTTTTTTCTTTAAACCTAGACACTGATATAACAGAAACTCAGTTAAAATTAATTCCTCAAAATGAAATAGAAATAACAGAAGAAACAATAACGACAATAACAGACTTTAATAATAGGGCTTTAGAACTTGCTAAAGAATTTGTAGCCTTGTCAAAAGAAATTATTAATGAATTAACTTCTAATAATTTATTTTCCTACTCATATCCTAGCCTTTACAACTTCATGATTATAACAATTAATCTTTACATAGGAGAGTTAAACAGACTTCAAGAAAAATTAAGACAAGATCCTATAATAGCTTTAGATACAGAATATGGTTACAACATAACTAGTTATGAAATCGTATCTTTCTTAAGAGGTTTAATAGACCCAAATGCTACTAATTATATAGAAATATTAAACACAATTTTAAACGAGACTTATCCACAACTTCTTCGAGATTATAATAGTTTACCTCTTTCTCCTGAAAATCAACAAAATTTAACTGAAAGAACTATCGCTCTTATAAGAAGAATAAGACTTTTAATATCAAATATGCTAAAAGACTTATTGGATGCTGATCTTTATTTTATTATAGAAGCTCTGGCTATAGATACATTCTATCGTAATATAAACCATTTCCTTTATATTTTAAATGCTGATGAAAAAGAAGAAAGAAGTTGTTAAATTACTTCTTTTTAATTTTGACTGAAAAACATCACTTCCTAATTCACAATTATCTTTATAATTGTTATAATATATATAGACCAATTAAGTATAAATAGTAAACATAGGAAGTAGGTAATAATAATGGTAGAATTAGAAAATTTAAATAAAGAGCAAAAAGAAGCAGTATTATATAATGAAGGACCACTTTTAATTTTAGCAGGAGCAGGCTCTGGTAAGACTAAAGTATTGACTACTAAAATTGCCTACTTAATAAAAGAATTAAATATTTCTCCATGGGAAATTCTTGCTATAACCTTTACTAACAAGGCAGCACTTGAAATGAGAGAACGTGTTGATAAAATGATAGGATCTATCGCTAAAGATATTCAAATATCAACATTTCATTCATTTGGCCTTAAAATATTAAGAGAAAATTATGAAAGACTAGATTATAGTAAGAATTTTGTCATTATGGATAGTGATGATTCTTTGACTATTGTAAAAAAAATATTAAAAAGTCTAAATTATGATCCTAAAATTTATAATCCTAAAGCTATAAGAAATAAAATAAGTAACTGTAAAAATGAATTATTATCACCAAAAGATTACGAAAGATATATAGCCAGTGATTACGAAAAAGTAATAGATGAGGTTTATTATAAATATGAAGATAAATTAAAACAAAATAATGCCGTCGATTTTGATGATTTACTTTTACTACCCATAATTCTTTTCAGAAAATATCCCGCAGTTTTACAAAAGTATCAAGAGCGTTATAAATATATCTTAATAGATGAATATCAAGATACTAATGAAGCCCAATATATCTTATCTAAAATGATAAGTGCTTCTTATAAAAACATTTGCGTTGTAGGTGATGCTGATCAAGCAATATATGGTTTTAGAGGAGCCAATTATAAAAATATCTTAAATTTTGAAAAAGATTATCCTAATGCTTTAAGTATTAAACTAGAACAAAATTATCGTTCTACTAAAAATATCTTAGATGCCGCAAACTGTGTTATTAAAAATAATGAGCAAAGAAAAGAGAAAAATCTTTGGTCTACTAAAGGTGATGGCGATAAAATTACCTATTATAGAGCTTATGATGAAAAAGATGAAAGTCATTACACTGCTATGGAAATAAAGAAGCTTTTAGATACTGGTAAAGATGCTAGCGATATAGCAGTTCTTTATCGTACTAATGCTCAATCACGTGTAATTGAAGAAGAATTATTAAAACAAAATATCCCTTATCGCATTGTCGGCGGTTTTAGTTTCTATCAACGAAAAGAAATTAAAGACTTACTAGCATATCTTAAATTAATTTATAATCCCAAAGATGATGTTAGCCTTTTAAGAGTTATAAATACTCCTAAAAGAGGAATAGGTTTAAAGACAATAGAAAATTTAACCAAAATAGCAGATTCTAAAGATATAAGTTTATTCGAAGCGATAGAAGAAGGTAAAGAATTAAAATTTAAAAATCTTATTTTATCTTTACAAAAGGTATCAGAAACGGTTACGTTAACCGAATTGATTGATAAAGTATTAGATTCTACGGAAATGAAAAAAGAACTTGAAAATGAAAAAAGTATTGAAAGTGAAATTAGATTAGAAAACTTAGAAGAGTTTAAATCTATTACTAAAGCTTTTGAAGAGAGAATAGGCTTAGTATCCTTAGAAGATTTTCTATATGAAGTAAGTCTTGTTAATGACAAAGATGAATATAAAGATACTCGTAATAAAGTAAGTCTTATGACAATCCATGCTGTTAAAGGTCTAGAATATGATATTGTTTTTGTTTTAGGACTAGAAGAAGGAATATTTCCTCATCTGAATTCTTTAATGAGTAATAGTGAAACAGAAGAAGAAAGGCGTCTTTGTTACGTTGCAATTACAAGAGCGAAAGATAAATTATATTTATTAAATGCTAGAAGAAGAACTTTATTTGGAAAAGAAGGAATTAATCCACCTAGCAGATTTCTAAGTGAAATAGATGAAGGATTAATTGAAAATCAAAGTAAGAAAAAAGAAGATGTCAAAAAGATAACGAAAGAGGAAACTTTAAGAAATGAAGATATAGATTATAAAATAGGAGATTATGTAGTACATGAACATTTTGGAGCAGGTAAAGTCATAGAAGTAACTAACTCTTTAGTGACTGTCGCTTTTTCTCATCCCTATGGTATCAAAAAATTAATGAAAAATCATAAAAGTCTATCAAAAGTATAAAGGAGGAATAAAAAATGGAAGAATATTTAAAAAGAGGTTATAAATTAAGTGTAGCAGCTAATACACAGATTAATTATTTAAAAGGAGCTTTAATACTTGAGGATTTTACCGCTGTAAGAGATCTAAAAGAATTAACCGAAGAAAACTTGAAGTTTTTAATAGACACTAATATAGCAGAAAAGCTTTATAAAGGAGGAGCATTAAATTCTATTTATAACTCTAACGAAAAATTATTTATATCTAGTATTGCAGAGAAAAAGTATAATGGAAAAGGTATTACTTATGAATCTATAATTTCATCATCAGCTACGACTCTTACAGAAAGTTTATTTAAATTAGAAAAAGAATTAGGAGAAGGTAAAAAACATGTCAAAAGATAAAACTTTACTTATAATGGCTGCTGGCATGGGTAGCAGATTTGGTGGATTAAAACAATTAGAACCAGTAGGACCTAATAATGAATTTATTATAGATTATTCTATTTATGATGCTATAAACGCAGGTTTTACTAAAATAGTTTTTATCATAAAAAAAGAAAATTATGATATTTTTAAAGAAACTATTGGTAAAAGAATAGAGTCCCATATTAAAACAGAATATGTTTTTCAGACCAATGATAATATTCCACTTAAATACAAAGAATTATTAAAAGGAAGAGTAACCCCTTTAGGAACTGCTCATGCTATACTTTGTGCAGAATCTAAAATAAAGGAACCATTCGCTATTATAAACTCTGATGACTTTTATGGAAGGGATGCTTATAAAAAAGCTTCAAATTATCTTTCAAATATCAAAGATAATCACTATGGACTAATTGCTTATCGTCTTGGTAACACTTTGAGTCCAAACGGAGCAGCAAAAAGAGGTGTATGCAAAGTTAATGAAAATAATGAATTAATTACTTTAATTGAAAGCAGCACAGAACTCGATGGTGATATAGTAAGAGTATCACCACTTAATGGTAGTCAAAGTTTTACTACCGCAAAAGATACGATCGTTTCTATGAATTTTCTTTTATTTACACCAAGTATATTTAATATTTTAAAAGAAAAATTACTTACTTTCTTGGAAATTAATAAAGATAAACTAGATACAGCCGAATTTTTAATACCAATTGTTTTAAATGAATGTTTAAATGAAGACAAAGTAACCATTGATATTGTCGAAACAAATTCTACTTGGTATGGAGTAACATATAAAGAAGATAAAAAAATAGTAGTAGATGCAATAAAGAAATTAATAGATAGTAGAATTTATAATAAAAATTTATATGATGGAGGAAAAAATGAATAAAGAAAAAACATTACTAATAATGGCTGCTGGGTTAAGTAACCGTTTTGGTGGATTAAAACAATTAGAACCAGTAGGACCTAATAATGAATTTATTATAGATTATTCTATTTATGATGCTATAAGCGCTGGTTTTACTAAAGTTGTATTTATTATAAAAAAAGACTACTATGAGAGATTTAGGGAAACTATTGGTAAAAGAATAGAACCACACATTAAGACAGAATATGTATTTCAAGATGATACTTATATACCTGCAAAATTTAAAAATATTATAAAAAAAAGAACTAAACCTTTAGGAACTGCTTATGCTATACTGTGCGCTAAAGAGAAAATTAATGGTTCCTTTGCTGTTATTAATGCAGATGACTTTTATGGAAGGGATGCTTATTTTAAAGCTTTTAATTATCTTAATCATATGATTTACAACCATTATGGTATAATTGGATACAAAATAGGTAATACATTAAGCTATAATGGTGTTGCTAAAAGAGGTATTATGGAAGTAGGTAATAATAAATTATTTAAAATAACTGAAAGTAAAGTTGTTAGAAAAAAAGATAAGATTATTGCTTCTCCCTTAAATGGTAATAGTAGTAAAGAAATAGATGAAAACACTAAAGTATGTATGAATCTCTTATTATTTTCAAATGATATTTTTGATATCTTACAAGAAGAACTATATTTATTTTTATCTCTTCATCAAAAAAACTTAGATGAAATAGAATTTCAAATACCAGATGTCTTAGATATGTGCCTACGTAAAAATATAAAAACTATTGACGTCATCAATACTACAGCGACTTGGTATGGTATGACCTATAAAGAAGATAAAAGTCTTGTAGTAAATGCTTTAAGAGAAATGATTGAAGAAGGAGTTTATCCACAATCTCTGTGGAAAAACACTTAGAAAGAAGTGAGCTATTGTGGAAAACAACATTACGCTTGAAAGAATGAATTATCTAATAAAAATATTAGATGAAGCTTCCTATAATTATTATGTTTTGGATGATCCTAAAATAACAGATCAAGAATATGATGCTTATTATAGAGAGTTAGAAACAATTGAGAAGATTCATCCTGAGTGGATAAAAGATACATCACCTACGAGAAAAGTAGGTGGGGAAGTAATAGATGAATTCAAAAAAATTGAACACTCTATACCTATGCTATCTTTAGGAGATGTTTTTAATGAAGATGAGATAATAGAGTTTTTACAAAGAATAGAAAATAGTGGAGTTCATTCTAATTATGTTTGTGAACTTAAAATAGATGGGCTATCCGTTTCTCTACACTATGAAAAAGGAGTCCTAGTAAGAGCGGCAACTCGTGGTAATGGTGTAATAGGTGAAGATATTACTCATAATGTTAAGACTATTAAAAGCATTCCTTTAAGATTAAAACAACCTCTTGATATTGAAGTAAGAGGAGAAATATATATGAGTAAGGAAACTCTAGAAAAGATTAATAAAGAACGTATCTCTAAAGGCGAGAAACCTCTTCAAAATCCACGAAATGCTGCTGCAGGATCAATTAGACAATTAGATTCTAAAATCGCTGCAAAACGTAATTTAGATGCCTTTTTATACCATTTGCCTAATCCTGAAGATTATAATATCAAAACTCATCATGAAGCCTTAGAATTTTTAAAGAGTTTAGGCTTTAAGACTAATCCTAATAATAGAATAGTTAAAAATATTGATGAAGTAATGAACTATATTCATGAAAAAGGTGAAATAAGAAAAGACCTTCCCTATGATATAGATGGTGTTGTTATTAAAGTAGATTCGGTTAAAGAACAACAAAAACTAGGATACACAGCAAGAACACCTAGATGGGCTATTGCCTATAAATTTCCAGCCGAAGAAGTCTTAACTAAACTAAATGATATAATCTTTACAGTAGGAAGAACTGGTAAAATAACTCCTAATGCTATTCTTGATCCCGTTCAGTTAATGGGTTCTACTATAAGTAGAGCGACTCTTCATAATGAAGACTATGTTATAAGTAAAGGCTTAATGATTCATGATACTGTCTCTATTAGAAAAGCAGGAGATGTTATACCAGAAGTAGTAGAAGCGAAGACTGAGCGAAGAACAGGTGAGGAAATACCATTTAAAATGATTACTAACTGTCCTATCTGTAATACAAAACTAATAAAAATAGAAGAACAGGTAGATTATTTCTGTCCTAATCCTAATTGTCCTGCAAGACATATAGAAAGTTTTATACACTTTGTATCTCGTCCTGCTATGAATATAGATGGCTTAGGAGATAGATTAATGGAAGACTTATATAACTTTAAATTTATAAGTAAAATTCCAGATATTTATAAATTAAAAGATAAAAAAGATGCTTTAACAAAATTAGAAGGTTATGGTGAAAAATCTGTTACTAATTTATTAAATGCTATTGAAATAAGCAAATCTAACTCTCTAGAAAGACTACTATTCGCTTTAGGAATTAAAAATGTTGGTAAAGAAAAAGCTAAAATACTTGCTAAAACCTATAAAAACATGGATACTTTAAGTAAGGCAACCTATGACGAATTAGTAGAGATCCCTGATATTGGACCTATTATTTCTAAAAATATAGTAGATTATTTTAATAATATAGATAATCTAAAGATGATAGAAGATTTAAAAGAACTAGGTCTTAATATGGATTATATCGGTGAAGAGTTAAATGTTAAAGAAGACTTCCAAAGTAAAAGCTTTGTCTTAACAGGAACACTTACTAAGTTAACAAGAGATGAAGCGAAAGCTTTAATAGAAAATGCTGGAGGAAAAACAGTAGGTTCTGTATCTAAGAAAACTTATGCAGTAATCGTAGGAGATAATCCTGGTAGTAAATATGATAAAGCTAAAGAATTAAATATTCCAATCTGGACTGAAGAAGAATTTTTAGAAAAGATAAATAGTTAGAGGTGTTATTATGCAGACCGAAGAACAAAAACAAGAAGGTATATCAGTAGAAGCAGAAAAAAGGATAAAAAAGATATCTACTATTATTATGATAGTGATATTAGTACTAGGTATTTTAGTTACAACAGATATTCTTCTAGTTTCTAAAGCAGGAATTGGCCCTTTTCTTGCCATTAATACTAAAACCTATAATGATGGAGGAACCAAAGAGTATTATGGACTAGGCTATAAAGTAATAAAATATAATCAAAAAGTAGGAAGACGTGATACAGTTTTAGGTACATGGTCCTTAAAATATGATATTACACCTAAAACATTTTCTATTTCTGATTTATCTTACAGCATTAACAATGATAATAATAATTACATAGGAGAATTTATAAGATTAACAGGCACTATAACTAAAAAAAGTAATAAAAATAATATCATTATCTTAGAATTCTCTGATAATGAAAAAGGAAAATATAATTTAACAGTTAAAGCTAATATAATTAGTAAAAATATAAAAAAATTAAATAAAGATGCTCCTATTAGTCTAATAGGAACTGTTAAAAACTATGAATATGATTCTAAAACACTAATCATTGTTAACGCTTTTGCTGAATAAAATTAGTTTTAAAAAAGAAAAGTTTTGCAAGTTGTTTTGCAAAGCTTTTACTTTTGTATAGACAGTTTTAAGGAGTGAAAATTAGTTTTCACTCTTTTTCTGTATAAAAAAGAAAAAGAAAAAACTTTTTCGCAAAGATTTATGTTCGAAAGAAAAAATATACATCAAAAAATGATTCTGCAACCCCCAAAAATCAGAATAAGTATTCCAATATAAGAAAAAATGTTATATAATTAGTTTGTCAAATCTT
>CALVTA010000015.1 GCA_944359735.1 uncultured Bacilli bacterium
TTATTCATTTTAATTAAATTTAATATTTGTTCTTCTTTACTCATAATTTCATGTTCCTTTCAACATACATTATATCATATTTGTTAGTTGAATGTAACATAAGAACGATATATTTTAAATATAAAAAGAATGTTTACATAATTTTATGCAAGCATTCTCTTATTTTTAAGGCCTTTTAAGGCATTTTTGTTTTTTTTGTAAACAATTTTAATATTTTTGATTTTTTAATTGTCTATAAAACATCTTTATTCCCTTGTTTTATAAGGCCTTACGCGTTGCGACCATGACAATTCTTATACTTTTTGCCCGAACCGCAAGGACATGGGTCATTTCTACCTATTTTTTTAGTTCTCTTTGGTGTTCTTTTTGTGCTCTTAACATCATTAGTTTGTTGATTCTTTGCTACCTGTTTTCTTTCAATATTTTGTCTAATCTCTGCTTTTAATAAAAATACTGTAATATCTCTATCTATTTTTTGAAGCATATCATCAAATAATTCATATCCTTCTGTTGTGTAGGCTCTTAATGGATCATCTTGACCATATTGGCGAAGATAAATTCCTTCTCTTAAGTGAGACATAATGTTTATTTGTTCCATCCAATAGTTATCAATAACCTGGAGTGATAAAGCTTTCTCAAATTCGTTGCTTATTTCTTCTGGAACTTCTTTTATTTTTTCTTCATACTCATTTTTAGCTTTGTCATAAAGATATTCTATTATAGATTCAGAATTTCTATTTTCAAGTTCAGCTTTAGTAATATCATTTTTTAATAAGTTTTCATTAGCAAAATCTGTAATACTTTGTAATTCTTCATCTGTAATAATATTATCAATATTTCTTGATTTTACTAAGTCTGTAACATGATTGTGAACAGAATTTAATACTGTCTCATGGATCGATTCACTATCTAGAATCTCATTTCGTTTTCCATACATGATTTCTCTTTGAGTATTCATTACATCATCATATTGTAGAAGATGTTTTCTAGCATCAAAGTTATTTCCTTCAACTCTTTTTTGGGCTGTAGATATAGCTTTAGTAAATGTTTTACTTTGAATAGCTTGGTCCCCAAAGCCAAAGTTTTTCATCATCTCTCTAATATGTTCACTACCAAATCTAATCATTAAGTCATCTTCCATTGAGACAAAAAATTGGGTATATCCAGGATCTCCTTGACGTCCAGAACGACCTCTTAACTGATTATCAATACGGCGTGACTCATGGCGCTCTGTACCTATTACACAAAGTCCTCCTAGCTTCTTTATTTCATCTGATAATTTAATATCTGTACCACGTCCTGCCATATTAGTTGCGATAGTAACAGAACGATGTTCTCCAATTTTAGAGATAATTTCTGCTTCACGAGCATGATTTTTTGCATTTAATATTTCGTGAGGAATATGAGCCTTCTTTAATAAATCACTGATTAATTCACTTGTTTCGATCGCAATTGTACCGATTAATACTGGTTGCCCTTTATCATAACGATTTTTTACTTCGTTAACAATAGCTTTATATTTAGCGCTTCTTGTGGCAAAAACCAAATCTGGTGCATCAATTCTAATAACTGGCTTGTTAGTTGGAATAGTAATAACATACATATTATAGATGTCTCTAAACTCTTCTTCTTCTGTTTTTGCAGTACCTGTCATTCCTGATAATTTTTTATACATTCTAAATAAGTTTTGAAATGTTATAGTAGCTAGAGTCTTAGTTTCTTGATTAATTTGTACTCCCTCTTTGGCTTCTATAGCTTGATGTAACCCATCACTGTAAGCTCTACCCTTCATAAGACGTCCTGTAAATTGGTCAACAATTACAATTTCATTGTCTTGAACTACGTAGTCTACATCTTTTTTCATAGCATAGTTAGCACGTAGAGCTTGATTTATATAATGAACCAATGTAGCATTTTCTATTTCATATAAATTTTTAATTTTAAAAGTTTTCTCGGCTTTAGCACTACCTTCATCTGTTAAGCTAACGCTGATTGTGCTTTTACCAGTTTCATCACATATATAGTCTTCTTCCTCTTTTAAGCTTTTTGCAAACTTGTCAGCTTCAATATATAGATTGGCACTATGCATAGCCCCTCCAGAAATAATTAATGGCGTTCTTGCTTCATCAATTAGAATAGAATCCACTTCATCAACTATAGCAAAGTTTAAAGGTCTTTGAACTCTGTTTTCTTTTCTAATTACCATATTATCTCTTAAATAATCAAAACCAATCTCGTTATTAGTAGAATATAAAATATCGCAGTTATAAGCTTCTTGTTTTTCTTTAGCTGACATTTCTCTAGTATTAACACCAACACTTAATCCTAAGAAGCGGTGAATACCTCCCATCCATTCAGCATCACGGGTAGCTAGATATTCATTAACAGTTATAATATGGACTCCTTTACCTTCTAATGCATTTAAATAAGCAGGCAAAACACAGGTTAAAGTTTTACCCTCTCCTGTTTTCATTTCAGCAATATTACCATAATGAATAGCTAAAGCACCTAGTATTTGAACATAAAAAGGTTTTTCTCCAATAACACGATAAGCAGCCTCTCTTGCAACAGCAAAAGCCTCTATTAAAATATCTTCTAATGTTTCGTCCTTACTTAACCTTTTTTTAAACTCTGCTGTTTTATTTTTTAGTTCATCATCACTTAACTTTTGCATTTTTTCATCTAAAGCAACAATTTTATCTGCTTGCTCACTAATTTTTTTTAATTCTTTATATTCATGGTCAAATAGTTTTGTAAATAATCCCATTATTAACATCTCCTTGTATATATTATTGTAACAAAAAATTAAAGTAATAAAAAGGTTTTGGTAATATTTTCTCGATTTTTCTGTTGTTTTTAAAATCTTATAATAAATAAATGTGATTTAATTTTATTAATAACATTTATTCTTGCTTAATTTGTTTATTAATATTTTCTCATTAAAATAAAGAAGGACAGTTTAATGCTATCCTTCTTTATTCAGTTTCTATTATACCGTAGCCACCGTTTTTTCTCTTATAAACAACCGCTTCTTTATTAGTATCTATATTTTTGAATAAATAGAACTCATGCCCTAATAACTCAAGTTGAAGAATTGCCTCTTCTTCATCCATTGGCTTCACTTCTATTTTTTTTCTTTTAATAGCGTTATTTTCTTCATATTCTTCTTCTTCAATATCAATTATACTAAAGTCTAGTCTTGTTTTACTTTCTTTAGCTTTGATTTTAGTCTTATTTTTTCTTATCTGACGTTCCATTACATCAATCGCTTTATCAACTGCTGCATAAAAATCATCTTGAGTCTCTTCAGATCTGATAATAAAATTGTGAAGTGGAATTGTAATTTCAACGGTTTGAAAATGTCCTTTAACTTTTACAACTACGTTAGCACGTACATCCTCACTTTTTTCTAGATATTTTTCTAGTTTTTTTAACTTTTCGTTAATGTAGTCTTTCATAGCATTCGTTACTTCTATTTTGTCACCACGAATAATTATTTCCATATTATCACCTTCCTTATGTTTAATATATCATAAAGAGAAGAAAAAACCAACTATTTTGATAAAGCTGGTTCTTTTATTGGTGTAACATCAACTGCTTGGTATCCCTTACTAGTTTCAAGCAATGTAAATTCTACATATTGACCTTCAACTAAAGTCTTATAGCCCTCACAATTAATTGTTGAATAATGAACAAAAATGTCTTCATTTTCTTTGTACTCAATAAAACCATATCCTTTTTCATTATTAAACCATTTTACTTTTCCAATCACTAGGCTCACCTCCACATCTTTTTATTCATCTCCGGTGCCTACAACTTTTTTCAAACGATGTGGTCTCATTATATCAATATGATTTTTATTATTGTGGAGTTTGCTGTTAATTGCTGTTTTTTGTCCTTTATCGGTAATCTCTATAAAGAAAAATGTCAAAATTACAGTTAATAGTCTAAATAATACTTTTAACAGTTTTTATATTTTTTTAGAAATTTCAAGGGTTATAATGCTTTTAGCATAGGAGGAAGTATGAAAGAAGTGTTTTTAAATCATACTATAAATTTTATTGCTAGTAATCAAAAAAAATTAAGTGAGGAAGAAAAAGAAAAGTTATCTTATGGGTTAGAGGGACTTTATCTATCAATAACTAAGTTAATAATAATTTTTCTTATAGCTTTAGTGCTTGGTTTTATTAAAGAGTTCTTCATTACCTTAATACTTTTTAATATTATTAGGTTTCCTGGTTTTGGTTTTCATGCAAGTAAGTCTATAGTTTGTTTAATTTCAAGTACTATTTTAATTTTAGGATTGCCTTATCTATTTACAAGGATTGAGGTAGGACCTATAGTTAAAATAATTCTATGTTTTATATCAGTTGTAACATTTATATTATGTGCTCCTGCTGATACTTGGAAAAGGCCTCTTACTAATAAAAGAAAAAGAATTATTAGAAAAGTATGTGCTTGTAGTTTAGCTATTTTATATAGTGTTATTATTATCTATTTTGATGGTAAAGAATTCAGCAATTTATTTCTTGCAGCACTTGTAATTGAAGCTGTTTTGGTATCTCCTTTGTTGTACTTAATATTTAAGGAACCATATCGAAATTATAAAAAGGTTTAAACATTTAATGTTTAAATAAATAATAGTAAAGAAAGGGTGGGCAGTAAGATGAAAAAAAGAATGGCTAGTATTTTAGCTGCAGTTGCAATGTTAGCTACTGCGAGTGCTAGTGTTGGATGTGCTTGGTGGTGTGCAGATGAACCAAAAGCACTAAAAAACATGGATTAAAAATTCGTAATTTACGAATTTTTATTTTTTTATATGCTTGCATTATCTTTTACAATTAATTTTTGGATGAAATAATCATTTAAATAAGTTTTATTTGTTTCTAATTGTTTTGAGTTTTTAATAATTTTATCAACAAAATATAATCCTTTGCCTCGATTTTTTCCTTTAGTACTAAAACCTTTTTCTAACATCTTATCTATTGCTATTAAATTATTACATGAATTTGATATCACAAAATTTATATTTTTATTAGTTTCATAAATTTCGACTGTTACTATTTTCTTTTTAGTATTTATCGCTGCTTCTATTGAATTATCAATGTATATTCCTAAAGCTATACAAATATCTTCAATTAAATTTCTATCTAATTTAGATAGTTTACTTTTTATTTTTGGACTAACATCTATATAAAAGTTAATTTTTTCGTTTTTAGCAACAGCTATTTTATAATATAACAGACCTTTTAAACCACCGTTAGGTAAATCTTTTAAGATTTCTATATATTGTTGATCTACTATTATACTCATATTTAACATTTTATCTATTTTTTCTTTTATTTCATCTTTATCTGTTAAATCCCTGATAATTGATAAATTATTTTTTAGTTCATGTCTATATAATTGTTCGTTATCAATCCAATCTTCAAATGTTTGTATATAATTAAAAATTATATTGTATTCATTTTTTAACTTATCATAATTGTTTCTTTCATTGATGTATATATAATATAGTATAAAAAACATTATCATACTTATAAATGTTATTACATATTGAGTATTAATTTTAAATATTGTGGTTACATTATAATAAAGTAACATCATAACAATTACTATCATAATAGTAAAAAATACGCTTTTAATTTTATTATTTCCTTCAATCTTCTCTATAAATTTTCTAATGATTGATGCTAGGTTATTATTTTTGGTTATTAGGATACACATTATAAAAACGATTAGATTATTTGCAATATTAAGTGCTATGTTATTTCTCATCTGATAATATGTAAAAATTTTTGTTTCTATCGTTGTTATTAATATATCAGAAAATGCTGTTAACAACATGACAAAACCACATAATAAAATTGAACTAACTATACCTATATCAAACAGATATTTAAAAGTAATTGCCATTAAAACATATACCAAAGTAGTTAATATAAGTGTATAATCAGTCTGATGGAAAATAACAGTTGGAATAGAGACAATGATTAAGCTTAATATTATTTTTACTTTTTTTATCTGACAGTTTTTTCCCAAGATATTTTTAGCTGTTATATATCCTGTAGCAGCCATAATGATACCTATTATTATTTTAGTTGCTATTGGTAACATATTCTATCAACTCCTTTTTACCTGCTCTAGATATCAAGTTTGTACTCATCCCATTTTCAAATAGTACTTCATTTTCTTTAGTATCGTACTTTCTTATTTTATCAGTATTTAAAATTAAACTTTTATGTACTTTTAAAAATCTTCTATCTAGATGTTTAGAAATAGCATTTAAAGTAAATGGAGCTTTAAAAGTTCCATAAGTTGTATGAATTATACATCTTTTGCTGTCTTGTTCTTTTTCTATAAAAATAATATTCTTTAATTCTATTTTATATAGAGTATAATTATATTCATAACTAAGGCATTTTTCTCTACTATTATATTGTTTATAGATTATCTTTAATGTTTCTTTTAACTTTGATTTGCAATTATCAAACTTACTAATAAAATCTAAAAGATATAATCTATTTGATAAAGCTTCATATCTATACTCTGCAAAAGCTGTAACTATTATTATGATAGAAGTCCAGTCGTCTAATACTTCTCTTATAAATCTTGCTGCATCTAGACCTGAGCCATTTTTAGTTTTAATATCAAAGAAATACACTTTGAAACCGAGTTCCTTTTTAGCGAGAGATTCAAACTCTTCTTCATAACTTTCACACTCATACTTCTTATATTCAATATCATAATTCATCATAAATTTATCAATCTCGCCTTTTATTAGATCTCTGAATTCTTTTTCATCATCACATATAATAAAATTTAGCACTATTACCTCCTCCTTTTACATACACCCTTAAATTTTACCATATATTTCCATTTTATATGATTTTTGTCAAAAAAAAATAGTAGTTATTTAACTCTATTTTTGCTTTTTTTTGCTTTTGGTTCTTTCTTGATTACTTCACCTACTTTTTCGATAATATTATCTGTAACTTCTTTATTTTTTTTAGAAATTACTGTTGTCCTTAGAACAAACCAAACAACTATTATAAATATTATTATGTATAATATTTTCCCCATAAATGGATCTTTTAAAGAATAAAAGATGGAAGCAAAGGCAAAAAGAAAGTTAAATCCATATATAATTAAAACTGTTGTTCTTTGTGAAAAATTCATTCCTAGTAATTGATGATGGATATGTTCCTTATCTGGAGAAAATGGAGCTTGATGTTTTAGAAGTCTTCTTATTATAGCAAAAAGAGTATCTAAAATTGGAATACCTAAAATCATAAGTGGTACAAATAAGCTTGTTAAAGCAGGTCCTTTAAATTCTAAAAGAGTTATAACTGCTATCATAAAGCCTAGATACATGGCACAATCTCCACAAAAAATTTTAGCTGGATAGAAGTTATGTAATAGAAATCCTAGAGTTGCTCCTAACATAATAAAAGTTAAAATCATAACAAGACTTCCACTACGGCCTTGAAAAAAGCCTATAATACCTATAGTTAAAAAGAAAATACTACTTATACCTCCACTTAAGCCATCTAGACCATCTATTAAGTTTATTATGTTAGTACATGCTACTATAAAAAGAATTGTTAATGGATATGAAAAGTAACCAAAATTCAGTGTATAACCAAAAGCTGTAATATTATTTAGAATAAATCCTCCATAAAAAACTAAAATAGAAGCAGCAATTATCTGACCAATTAATTTAGTTCTTGCTTTAATAGATTTAATATCATCTGCAATGCCTGTTAAAATTATAATAAAACTTCCTATTAGTATAGAATTCATTTGAACACTTTCTGTCCCAAATAGCATATAACCAATTAAAAATGCTAAAAATATTCCTACTCCTCCTAATTTAGGAATCTCTTTTGTATGAATATGGCGATGTCCTTCGTCTGTTCTCGGTATATCAATAGCACCTATATGTTTTGCTATTCTTTTCATAAATGGCATTATTAATGCTGAACAAATAAATGTTGTTATGACTATTTTTAGAGTCTCTATTATTTGTTGATTCATAGTTCTTCCTCTTTTCTAAAATAATTATAACAAGTAAAAAATAGTTTTACAACCATCATAAATATTAGTTTTAAAGTTATTTTATATTTTCTCCTCTTTTCATATTATAACAAAGTTTAAGGAAAAGAAAAAGCCACATTGTAGTGACTAATTATCTTCTAATAATCTAACGTTGTCTAATAACACACCAGTTCCTTCAACAACACAAGTTAACGGGCTATCAGCAATCAAAACTGGTACTTTCAATTCCTTTTTTAAAACCTCATTTAAACCTTTTAACATTGAACCACCACCTGTTAAAACAATACCTTTTTCCACAATATCTGCTGATAACTCAGGTGGAGTTTGTTCTAAAACATTAGTTGCTGCTTTTATAATTTTATCAATTGATTCATGTAAAGCTGTTTCTGTTTCTGTTTCATTTATTTCAATAGTATTAGGTAATCCTGTTACTAAATCTCTTCCTCGTACCTCTAATTTATTCTTTTTATCCGGTTCATAAAGATTAGCAAAGTCTATTTTTATATCTTCTGCTGTCTTTTCTCCTATTAGTAACTTATATTTTTCTTTAATATATTTAACTATATCTTGATCAAAGACATTACCTGCTATTCTTATAGATGAGCTGCTAACAATATCATTTAAAGAAAGAATTGCTATATCTGTTGTCCCACCACCAATATCTATTACCATATTAGCACTAGGTTTAGAAATATCCATACCTGCTCCTATAGCAGCTACTTTTGGTTCTTCTTCTAGAAATACTTTTCTGGCTCCAGTACGCTCTGCTGCTTCTTTTATAGCATTTTTCTCAACTGGAGTTACATTGGTAGGACAACATATCAATATTCTAGGCCTTGATAAAAAATTTCTAGCATGTATTTTTCTAATAAAATAATCTAACATTATTTCCGTAATCTCAAAATCAGCTATTACACCATCTTTCATAGGTTTAATAGCTTTCACTTTCTCTGGAGTCCTTCCTAGCATTTCACTGGCTTCCTTACCTACTGCTACTACTTTTTTATTATCCGTGTCGATAGCTACAACACTAGGTTCATTTAAAACGATTCCTTCTCCTTTTATATAAATTAAAACATTTGCTGTTCCTAAATCAATACCAATATCTTTTGATAGCATTATCTCACGTCCTTTTACTGTTAATATTTTAACAAAAATATAATATAATGTAAATTATTTTCTTAGAAAAAAACGGCTTTTACTCCGTTTCTTCATTAGTGTTAGTATTTTCTTCGGTTTCTTCTGTAGTTGTGTTTTCCTTAGTTGTTTGGTTTTCTTCTGTTTCACCAATTACCTGATCAAAATATTTACTAGGATCAACTATTTCTCCAGATTTATATAACTCAAAATGTAAATGGTTACCTAAATCTTGATCAATAGTGTTAGTACCACTTTTACCTATTACTTGACCTTGAGTAACGGTATCATTCTTTTTAACAGATACTTCACTTAAACTTTGATAACTACTAATGAAGTCATTATCATGTTTTATTTCGACAATTGTACCAAGAAGTTCATCTTCTCTTACATCAACTACGGTACCATCTAGAACTGCTACTACATCAAAAGGATCAGTTAGACCAAAGTCCATCCCTGAATTTTGAATGTAGGTGTTTTCATGATAAAGAATTGATTTCTCCTGAGAAGCATTATCAGCTTGATAGTCATAAAAGTATTTAAGTGTTTCTACTTGATCATTTGTATATGGTTTTACCATCTTTGTTTCTTCTTTAATTACTTCTTGATCTTCTTTATCATCAATTATGGAAGAGTTAACATATTCAATATCTTCTTCTGTTTCATTGTTAGCTTGCATATTTTGACTTACAAAGAACGCTCCCATACCAGTTAGAGAAAAAGCAATTAAATAAGCACCGATTATAACACCTTTTTTTAATCTTAATTTTTTCATTATCCACCACCTCATTAAGAGTTTTAACGAAAATGAAAAAATTATACTTTATTTTTTGTAATTTAAAAACAAAATTATTTGCTTTTTCTAATTTTAGTATATTCTCTTTTTTTTAAAATAATAATGTTTTATTAAAAAATAAGCGCTGATTGATAAATATCATATATAAAGTTAGTCACTAAATATATTAATGAAATTGCCAAAAAGAAATTAAAAACCCTTGCTTGCCAAATCTTATTTTTTTTAAAAATAGAATTAATATTAATTGAGTCTAAACTCCATATAACGATGATTGTAATTATTAAATATAAAAAATATTTGCCACTCATTTTTTTACCTCATATTCTTTTATTTTATTTACTCTTCTAATATGTCTTTCTTCATTAGAAAATGGAGTTGAAATAAAAGTTATAATTAAATTATAAGCACAATCTAAATCCATATTTTCATTTAAACAAATAATATTGGCATCATTATCATTTCTAGTTTCTTTAGCATCTTCTATAGTCAAAACTCTTGCAGCGCGTATTCCCTTTACTTTATTACAAGCGATAGATATTCCTATACCGCTGCCACAAATTGCAATACCAAAATCTACTTCTTTATTAGTTAAGGATTCTCCTAATTTAAAAGCATAATCAGGATAATCAACATTTTTTAAGCCTTTCGCTCCATAATCTATAATTTCATAATCTTTTTGTAATTTTTCTTTTAATTGTTCTTTTAATTTATAACCTCTATGATCATTAGTTATTCCTAACCTCATTTATTTAGCCTCCTTAAAACTAGTGTACCTCCCATAGCTTGATTGAAATGGGAGTAATCTATATAGTAATCTTATATTTGTAATTTCATTTTATAATTTAATTCTTCTAATTCGCTAATATTATTATGCAGTAAATCAAAAGAAGTTAGTTCTATTTTAATACTTCTTTTTAAAACATATAATTTTTTTGTTGTTAAATTTTCTAAACTTTACAAGTATTTTTCATATGGATTTCTATTATTATAAGATAATATGTCCTCCAATGTTAATTCTTGTATATTATCTCTTTTTTAAGTATAACATAAAAAGAAGCTTTATGCTGCTTCTTCTTGTTTAATTCCATATTTTCTATTAAACTTCTCTACTTGGCCAGCTTTAGATGCTCTTCCTTGTTTTCCTGTATAGAATGGATGACAATTCGAACATACTTCGACACTAAGTTCGTCTTTATTAGACATTACTTCAAATGTAGCACCACAAGCACAAGTTACTTTGCAAGGTCTATAATTTGCTGGATTATTTTTTGCCATTATTATCTCTCCTTTCGCCATGATATTTGTTATCATAGAAATTATTACTTATATAATTAAAATATAAGCAAAGTAATTCGCTACTTAATATATCAAATATTTAAGATTTTGGCAAGTAATTTTCAATGATTTCTGTTGCAATAGCTTCATAAGCTATTGTTGATGGATAAATACTTGTAGGATTTGAAAGATAAGATTTATTTTTTTGAAAAATATTATAGGTATCTAAATAGTTAATATCATATTTTTTAGCTAATTCTTTGGTTTTAGTAATTAAATAAGAATAGAGTCTTTTAACTACTAAATTTTCTTTTTTAAAACAATTATAATAACCAATAAATATAATTTCATCTTTAGCATACTTTCTTAGTTCCTGAAAGAGAGTATCTAATTCTGTTATTGTCTCATCTACGATGTTTGATATTTCTTTATTACTCATAGTTTCTACAGAAGTTGTGGATAAAGTTATTTTAGTTAAAATATCTGTCATTCCTATTGATAAAGTTATTAAATTAGATTCGCGGAGACATTTTTTTAACGATAAGTTTTTATTATCTTTTATTATAGTCTGATTTAATTTAAGACTATCAATTAAATCAGAAACTCTACTATTACTAGCAGAAAAATCATTATTATAAGATTTTAATAGATCTTTATCACGTAAATAATTTGCTAAATATGTACTATATCCGTAATCTGTATTTCCATTAGCATCTATTCCAACGCTTAAAGAATCACCTATAGCTAAATAGTTTATTTTATCTGAATGATTAAAGTAATAAATAAGGTATACTAAGAAGACAATTAAAACTAAACATAGTATTTTTTTCACTTTATTAAACCTCCAAAAAAGACTAGAGTCATATATTATATTTATATTTCTCCAGTCCTTTATTTAGCACTATTTTTAGTTTTTTAAAAATTTATACTTCTTTAAGTTCTAGTTTTGCTCCTACTTCTAGTAATTTTTCTACTATATTTTCATAGCCTCTTAAAATATGTTCTACATTAGTTATTCTAGTAGTACCACTTGCCATTAGTCCAGCTATGACTAAAGAGGCTCCAGCTCTAAGGTCTGTTGCTACTACATCAGTTCCTGTTAGTTTTGTTGGTCCAATTATAGTAGATGTTTGAGTCTTTACTCTAATATCAGCTCCCATTTGATTTAAATATGGTATATGCATAAAACGATTTTCATAAATTGTTTCTTCTATTTTACTTCTACCTCTACACATAGTAAGAAGAGGAGTGAGTGGTTGTTGAAGATCTGTAGCAAAACCTGGGTAGGTTTGAGTCTTAACATTTACAGGTTTATAGTTTTTACTGCTACTTACAATTATGTAGTCAGTTCCTATATCAAGAAATACACCCATTTCTTCTAATTTACTAGTTAGGGCTTCAATATGTTCAGGAATAATGTTAGAAATTTTTAGGTTATTACCAACAGCTGCTCCTAATATTACATAAGTGCCCGCTTCTATACGGTCTGGTATTACTTCATGAAAGCATTTACCTAACTTTTCAACACCTACTATTTCAATACTACTAGTTCCTGCACCTCTTATTTTAGCCCCCATATTATTTAAAAGAGTTGCTACATTTACAATTTCTGGTTCTTTAGCAGCATTATCAATTATTGTTGTTCCTTTAGCTAGTACAGCTGCTAACATAATATTTATAGTAGCTCCTACACTAGCAAAATCCAAATAAATATTAGCACCCTTTAAGTCTTTAGCTTCTACAGTATAAATATTATCCTTGTTAGTTACAGTAGCTCCTAAAGCCTCAAATCCTTTTAAGTGTAAATTAATAGGTCTTGCACCAATAGAACAACCACCAGGTAGAGCCATCGTCACTTTCTTATATTTACCTAATAATGCTCCCATGAAATAATATGAGGCTCTTAGTTTTTTAGTATACATACTAGGAATTTCTTTATTTTCCATATTTACACTATTTATAACAAGGCTTTCTGTGGCTCTTTTCACATCTACATTTAAAAATTCTAATATCTCGCATAAAGCTGATGTATCTGTAATATCAGGAACATTGCAGATAGTTACTTCTTCAGTAGAAAGAATTGCAGCAGGAATGAGTGCAACAACACTATTCTTAGATCCACTTATTCTTATCGTACCGTTAAGAGGATTACCTCCTTTTATTTCTAGCATTTTCATAATTAATCACTACTTTCTTAATCATTATATTATATTACTTTTTTCAATTTTGGAACTAATATGATTAGGATTAAATATATCTACAAGTTCATTTATTTTATCCTTTATAGCTTTTTCTCCACTACCAATTATTTTTCTTGGATCATAAATATTAGGATTTTCTTTAGTAAAGTTTACTAAAGCCTTATGCCATGTTACTTGTAGTTCTGTATTTATATTTATTTTACTAATACCACAGTTGATGGACTTCTTTATCATATCATAAGGAATTCCAGTACCTCCATGTAGTACTAAAGGAATTGATAAAGCTTCGTTTATTTGTTTCATTCTTTCAAAATCAAGGTTAGGTTCACCTTTGTAAAGTCCATGAACAGAACCAAGAGCTGGAGCTAGAGCATCTATGCCTGTTTTACTTATTTCTATACAATCTTCCAATGTTGCTCTAAATACATCGCCATAAATATTATCTTCAGTACCACCTACATGGCCGACTTCTGCTTCTACTGACACCGCTTTAGGATGAGCATAATCTACTACTTCTTTAGTTATCTTTTTATTAGTTTCTAAGTCATATTTGCTAGCATCAATCATAACAGAAGAAAAACCTGCATCAATTGCTTCTTTACAGCTTTCAAAACTACTTCCATGGTCTAAATGAAGACATACAGGAATAGTTATGTTTAGGTCTTTCATTAATCCTTCTACTAAAACTCTAACAGTATAAAAACCTCCCATATATTTTTTTGCGCCTTCACTAACTCCTAAAATAACGGGAAGATTTAATTCTTGCATCTTTTCTAAAATGTATTTTGTCCATTCTAAATTATTAATATTAAAATGAGGAACTGCATATTTTTTTTCCTTTGCCATTTTTAAGATTTCATTAAAATTTACTAACATCATTATCACCTTTCATATATATCATAAGCAATTATATAGGGTTTGTCAAAAGAAAAAGAAAGAAGTTGTCTTTCCTTTTTTTGGTTATTATTTTTATATCTTATAAGTTTACTGTATAGCAAATTCTCCATTTTCTTTTTGATACGCTAAATAATAATTTATATAAAAATACATGTAAATTTTATTTATGATTTTGTTAAAATGAGATTTTAGAAATACTATTGAAATAAAAGAAATTTTTATACATATAAAAAGAAGAACTATTCATCTTCTTTTTTAATTGGGTTTTTGCAATGATATTTTAAAGGAAGAATTTCTTTTTTCATTATTTCTTCCATTTCTTCATCATTAATCATTCTTTTTTCTTTCATTAAAAATTTCACCCAGTCATAGTGTTTACCGTTTTTTCTTTTTTATTCAAAAAAATAGCTAAGTGCTAAAATAAATAAAAGGATACTTCCTATGATATTGGCTATTTTACCAAATTTTGAAGTTAAAAAATTCCCTATATGAAGACCTAAAAACGTAAAAATAAAACTAGCAAGCGAAAATATCATTCCTGCTAATATAATGTTTTGTTTGTGTGTTCCTAAAGCTATGCCAACAGAAAAACTATCTATACTTACACTAAAACCAAATAAAAAGGCATCCAGAAAGCTTTTAAAACTTTTTTTTACATTATCTAGATCCTTAATATTTAAAAGCATTTCTATACTTAGAATTGCAAAAATAATGGCAACTAAAGTATCAGGATTACTAATTATATTATTAACAACGAAGTTACCAATTAAACTTCCTATTATAGGCATTACAAAATGAAAGATACCTACAGTTAGACTTAAAAAATTTTTAATTCTATTTGATAAATTTAAAGTTCCATAAATTATAGCGAGTGAAAAAGCATCCATGCTTAAACCTATTGCTATTATAATTAGTTCTAAAAACTTCATAGTATCACCTATTTGAATTTATTCAAATAGACTTACTTTTATTATAAATATTTATCGATCATTTCCTTAACAAATGATTTATATTCTACATCGTTAGTATTCGTTTCCTCTGCTTCCATTAGACATAAAGGAGGAAATAAAACGCACCACCAGTTTTCTCCATTTCCACTTCCTAATGTTACTACTAGTGATTCATAATATCCTTCTTCATAAATTACACCTTTATAATTCTTTTGTGGGAAATAATTAAGACCAAAATTCACTTTATATGTTGTATTTACTTTATTAGTAAGAAGTGTACGTTCTATTAGAGTTTCAAAGTGTCTTTGGTTTGCTTTTAAAATATCTCTTGTTTCTTCAATATTATTACTATTCTTTAAAAGTTCTGTTAAATCTTTTTCTAAAACATTTTTTATTAAATTTTTTGTTTCTTGATCTTCTTTAGTATTACTTTCTGCAACTACTCTAAATCTTATCGCTTCATCGGGGATTATTATTTCCTCATTATCTTTATTCAGGTTAGGTATAAAAACTAAAATAAGACTTGCTAAGATTAAATATTTTTTCATGGTATTAAAAACACCACCCTTTCTACATTTAGATAATGAGTGGTATTATAATAATTTAATCAATATTTTTTTCGACAAAAATAATTCTATCTTTATCACTTAGATCTTTTTTTATTGTTATTTTACTGTTTTTTATTTTTTCTTTAATTAATTCTTTTAATGATTCAGCTTCAAGATAACCTATTTCAAAAGCGATTAAATAGTCATCTTTTATATAATTATTTATATCTTTTAAAATTTTACGATAGCAATCAAGTCCATCAAATCCTCCGTATAATGCTATATGAGGTTCATTATCTTTTACTATTTCTTCAATTTCTTCATTTGTTTTAATGTAAGGGGGATTTGAGACAATTATGTCGTATTTTTCTTCTTCTATATTGCTAAACCAATCACTTAGAATAAACTTAACATCTAAATTTAAAGTTTTAGCGTTAAGTTTAGCAACATCTAGAGCTTTCTTACTAATATCAATCAAAGTGACATCAGCATTTTTAAAAAACTTTTTTAAAGTTAGACCAATAACACCGCTGCCACAACCTAAATCTAAAATTTTAGGACTTTTTATATTCTTTGTTTCAAGATAGGTCTTAACATTTTCTACTAATTCTTCTGTTTCAAATCGTGGTATGAGAACATTTTCATTAATAATAAAGTCTGTTCCATAGAAATTAACATGACCTATTACATATTGAATTGGTTTATTTTCTTGTAGGGCTTTTAAAGATTTTTTATAAAGTTCTATAGTATTTTGATCCACCTTTTGATCAAGAATGGTTAGTAATTCTAACGGATTTAAAGCTAAATAGTTAGCAAGGAGCATTTTAGCATGAGTACTACTAGTATATTTTTTTCCATAGACAATTAAATCTTCAACTGTCATTCTGTTTCTCCTGCTAATTGACGTTTTTGATCTTCCATAATTAAGGCTTCTATAATTTCTTCTAAATCACCATTCATAACTCGGTCTAAGTTGTTGGTTGTATAACCAATGCGGTGATCTGTTACTCTATTTTGTGGATAATTATAAGTTCTGATTTTTTCGGCACGGTCTCCAGTTCCTATTTTGTTACGACGAGATTCACCAAGTTCTTCTTCTTTTCGTCTTAATTCTTGCTCATAAAGTCTTGCTTTTAATACTTTCATAGCTTGTTCTTTATTTTGAATTTGACTTCTTTCATTTTGACAAGTAACAACAGTATTAGTTGGTAAGTGGGTGATACGAACAGCACTATCTGTTGTATTTACACCTTGACCTCCACAACCGGATGAGCGATAAATATCAATTCTAAGATCAGATGGATTTATTTCAATATTAACATCTTCTGCTTCTGGCATTACAAGGACTGTGGCAGTTGATGTTTGAATTCTACCATTACTTTCTGTTACAGGTATTCTTTGAACTCTGTGAGAACCACTTTCATATTTAAGTTTAGAGTAGGCCCCATTTCCTTTAACCATAAACTCTACTTGACTAAAACCTCCGGCTGTTCCTTCTTCAGCATTGATTAATTCGGTTTTAAAACCAACTTTATCAGCATATTTTGAGTACATTCTATAAAGGTCTCCGGCAAATATATTAGCTTCATCTCCTCCGGCTGCCCCTCTTATTTCAACAATAACATTTTTATTATCGTTAGGATCTTTTGGTATTAAAAGTATTTCTAAGTCATGCTCTAATTTCTCTTGTTTTTCTTCTAATTCTTTTAACTCTTCTTTAGCAATATCTTTTAATTCCTCATCTTTTAACATTTCTTTCGTTTCAGGAATAGCTTCAAATATTTTCTTATATTCACGATAAACTGTTACTACTTCTTCTAGTTCAGACATTTCTTTTGATAATTCTCTTGTTTTATTAATATCTTTTAGGATTTCTTCACTCATTAGTTCTTTTTGTAAGTCCATATATTTCTTTTCTGTAGCTTCAAGACGTTCTATCATAATAACCAGTCCTTTCTTTTTTCTTTGTAATTATAGCATAGCTTATCTTTAAATACAATCTTTAAATTTATAGAGATTTATTTATAATAAATAGAAAAAGCGATATATTATGAACAATGTTGTTATCATGAAAGTGAAAATGCTAACCTAGCAATTATTAGTACTAATGTTGCTACTCATCTAAAGGAGTGTATTTATACATTAGAAAATAAAATTGTTGTCATGTTATTTATGGAAACCAGAACTTATTTCTTTTGAACAATAAGGAATAGACAGTCAATGGATAGTTTACTATAAATCTATCCAGAATTTAAACATAGAGTGTTTAAAAAATAGCTCATAAAAAGAAAAAGAACTAATTTTAGCTCTCTTCCAAATCTTCTTCTTCAACAACTACTAAGTCTTTTAAATCTTCATTAGTATCATCATAGTCATCTTCATCATCTGTATCTCCTGAGTCATAATTATCCTCTTCTTTATCTGGTAAAAGTGTGTCTTCTTTAATTTCCTCATCCTCTTCATCATCTTCATCTTCTTCTACTATTTTAACTATTTTATCAGAGGTATGGCGACTTCTTAAATCCCAACAGCCGTCTTCTAGAAGAATAAATCTCTTATCAGTAGTTAACAAAGTATAATAATCACCAATTTTTTCTTCAAAAGTTTTATTAGGAAGCTCTAATACAGTTACTACTTTTTTAAATAGATCTGCTGTATTCATCTTTCCATCTTCTTCTAATATATAATAAGTTATATCTTTGTGGGATAATAATTCTAAATCTTCTTTTTTCATTTTAGCTAATTTCATAAAAATTCCTCCTATAGCTAAGAGCATTATATGCAATAATTTTTTGTTTGTGAATTAAATCAGATAAAGTTATAGCATGTTTTGTTTTAAAAGGCAATACTTTTTCTTATATTTATATATTTTTACATCCTATCTGGGACTTCTATAGCTAGAATATTTAATAATCCTTCATTTGTTTCTTTAACTAGTTTTGTTAAAATAAGCCAACTTTCTTTTATTTTCTTATCTTGTTCTTTTAAAATATGATTTTCTTCATAGAATCGACTGTATAGACTTGTTAAATTATATAAGTAGTCAGCGATAGGACTTAAGTCTTTATTATTATAAGCTTTATGTAAAATATTATTCTTCTCCATTAATAAAAGTATTATTTCCTTTTCAGTATTTGTTGGGTTATTATAGTAGCTACTGTATTTTATACCTTGCTCTTCTGCCTTTTTCAAAATAGATTTCATTCTAATAGTATTATATAAAATGTATGGTCCTGTTTTTCCTTCTACATCAATAAATTTACTTGGTTCAAAGATATAGTCTGTTGTTCTATTAGGTAAGAA
>CALVTA010000016.1 GCA_944359735.1 uncultured Bacilli bacterium
TTTATGTTATGATGTCTTTTTTTGGTATAAAAAAGAATGCTGAAAATTTACTCAGCACCCTTTAATGTCGAAGAACCGAAAAAATAGTAGAGACATACTCTACTATTTTTCTTCTTCGTTTTTTTCAAAACTAGTGCATACTGTTTGTTCTTGATCATGAACTTCATCACATGGGCAATTGCAGTTGCTACTAACTTTAATCTCTTCTAAGTTGCATTCGTTATTGTTTTTATTATATTTGCAACTATCTACTTCACATTTGATACTTTGTTTCTTTTTCATTTTATCTCTCCTTTACTTATATATTCTCCGAAAATTATAATTTTATTCTTCTATTTTTAATTTTGTTTTCCTTCCTTTATATTTTAATTAAAAAGAGTAGGCTAATATAAATAGATTATATATATAGTAATATAGCTAATTTTTAGAGTAAAATAATTTTGTTAAAAGTTAATCTTTTTTATCAGTTTTCTTATTATTTTAATTATTATTAATATTATTGCAATTCCTAATATTATTGAAAATATTGTTGGTTTTAAAAATAAACCTTCTATTAATTGATTTGTTATTTCTTTCATTTTTTCCTCCTATAGGATATGGACATGCTTCTTTTACATCCGTTCTTCCTACAATGTAATCTATTTTATCTAATTTGTCAATTGATAAATTTTATTTATATCTTTCATACATTGAAGTTGATGTAATAAAGTTTTAAATCCGATAGGGGAGGAGAATAATTCTCACTATTATGTAATTGCTTGTTATGGTACCCCTACTACCGTGATAAGCTTAACTGCCCTATTCCGCAATCTTTGGGACAGGTTAGGGGTTACTATCGTTATTTAACTTATAAAGATAATCCTGAAAAATTTCAATATGATGATAAAGATATAACTTTAATAAATGGTTTTAATATCAATGATTTTATATAAATGTCTAGAAGTGAAATAAATGCTTTTAAAATTGAAATACAAAAGATAATCAGAGAAAATAAATTTTTTGAATATTCTGAATTTATGGCTTTTCTTTTAGATAATGATTTATTTAATTTATGGAAAGTATCTAGTAATAATACCATTTTAAAGAAAATTTGAAGAAACCAAGAACTTCCTATAATATATATTATGTTAACTAATATAAATAGTACAAATAAAGCTTTTTCTCTTCGTTAATTAATATATCATAAAGAAGAAAATAAAGCAACGAAAAACATAATTAAAAAAATAGATAAACAAATTAATGATGGTATTAATGTTAATTCATATAATGTTTTAGATTGTTTTTTAGAATCTGTGAAATCATTGTTTTCTATTTCTTTATTACTAGAAACTAATAATTTCTTATTAATAATTGATAAATAACCAATAATTAAAATTAACAATATTAATAAAAGTATTGGAAAAACATAAGTTAAAAACAAACCATAATAATAATTATATGTTATTATATTAGAAACATTTTTAACTGTATCATAGCCAAACAAATAAAACACCTCTCTCTACGATTTAATTATATCAAAAGAGATAGTACTACTACTACCCTATTAAAATATCGTTTTACACATAGTTTACATTGTCGGCGAGGCTAGGAAAAACGAGTTATTCCTAGCCCTACAAAAGCTTATTAATAGCAATATTGTCAAAAGTTTTCTCGGCGTATACTCGCGTTTACAAAAGGGTAAAAAGAAAAGAGTAAACGTTCCGTTACTCCAATTTCCTTTTAGACAATATCATAATACCTTCTTCTATAATGAATGTTGTAAGAATGAGACTACTATCAAGTATAAGAAAGAAAATCAATATAATACTGGTGCTATAGTTTTTAAATAACCTAAAGTATAAACGTAAGAATGTTGCATTAGATCATTTATAAAAGATAAAGATATCAGTCTTTAGACCTCTAATAATCTTTTTATATTTTGTACGTGCATTTTTAGAAAGTAAAGATAATCTAGACATATCTCTTAATAAATAATCAAGACATGCTTTATCATTAAAAGATAATTCTTCAATAGTAACATATTTAAATATAAGTATTCCCTCTAGAAAATCTTTGAAGCCAGTTAAATATGTATCTATATAAGTATCTCTTAATTGTAACTCTACTCTCCACCAATCTACCTCTTTATCTTTAATTTTTTGCTCTACTGATTTGTTATATATTCTTATAAATTTATTAGAACTCATAGAACCAAAATAACAAGTCTCTAACTTCCCTACTCTATCATAGTAATAGGCTTTCTTTCTAGGATTTAAATCTACTATATTATAATCATACAAATTAAAATTATATAAATCTATAGCTAAATCTATTCTACTAAAATGAACATCTTTAATATAAGATAGCAAAATATTTAATAACTTCTTCTGTATTTGATTAATCACTTTATTTGGATTAAACTCTAACCTAAACTTAAGAGTAGTAATATCTATTTGCAAAAAACCAAAATCAATAATTTTCCAAGACTTAGTAAAAAACTGGGTATCAATTACTTTCTAAAAAAAGTATAGGATAAGTGTTAGCAAAATCTATCAAATGAAAATAATAATCTTTACATTTAAGAGTACCTAACACCGTAAGCTTATCTATACTAAAATCATAAAACTTTTCTATACATATGGTTTACAAATATATAAAGGAAATGATGATATAGTTTCTACTCTACTCTTCTTTTGCGCTAAGTAAAAGAACTCATTTATATATTAATGAATTCTTGTAATATGTATTTTAATATTTTTTATACCTTTCTTGATTGTATTTCTGCTATTTTTTCTAATACTTCTTTAGCATTAGATTCGCTTATTTCGCTATATCCTAATTCTCTTAAAGCTTGCACTTTAGCAGTGTTTAGTTCTTGAGTTCTACTTAATTTTTCTTCCTTTTTTAGTTCTATATCTTTTACAAATCTTTTATGAGTTTCTGCTATTCTGTTTTTTGAAGCTCCACCATTATGGTATAAGGTCATTGCTGAGAATAGAATACTTTCAAAAATGAATTGTTTATCTTTATCAAAAGAAAATTCCATAGGATCAGTAAATCCCATTGATTTAGATATGTATGCTAGGATATATCTCAATTCATCTGCTGTTTCCATTGATTGTAAGTAATGATATAAATATATATATGTGTTGTA
Organism: uncultured Bacilli bacterium; assembly: GCA_944359735.1. GTDB lineage: Bacteria > Bacillota_I > Bacilli_A > RF39 > UBA660 > Onthousia. Next base: position 3,134 of record CALVTA010000016.1, read on the forward strand.
AGTTGTTTTTGTTTTATCATCTGCTAATTTTTCTTTAAGTAAGTTAATTATATCAGCCATTATTTCTTGTTCTTTTTTATTGAAGCATTTAAGATCTGCTATTACTTCTCTATTTGATGAATCTTTTACTCCTTCATTTAATCTGTTTTCAACTTCGATGATGTAATCACTTGTTACCGTTATACTACTTACTCCGTCTTCATCTTCAATATTTAATAAGGCTAATAATCGTACTGCCTTTTCCTTTGGCCATAATGATAAACTATCTAAGGCTAAATAGTTATATAACATTTGCCTTGATACTCCTAAATATTTAGCTAATCTCACTTTTGAAATCCCAAGTTCAACCAATAAGGTATTTAAATTCTTCATCTTTAATCGTTAACCTCCTATATTACATTTTAATTAATTTGACAAGAATAGTCAAGTAAAATCCATGTAAAATACTTTACAAAATAAAAAGAGAAAAACTCTCTTATATTTTGTCTTTAATAATACTGTTTGATTATATATATTTAAAGTAAATACCACAATTTTTTGTTATCTTTTCTTACTTCTTTGATAATACCACCACCAAGACAGTATTCATTTTTATAGAAAACACAAGCTTGTCCGGGAGTTACTGCTTTGACATCATTATATTTAATTAATATATTTCCATTGTCTAAATATTCTAATTTAATTTTAACATCTAAAGCTCTATATCTGAATTTAGCAGTACATTCCATTGGTCTTTCATCACAGTTGAAATTAATATTTTCTAAAATAGCACTATTCGAGTAAAGATACTTGTTATTTTCTCCTTCGGCTACATATAAAATATTTTTATTTAAATCCTTTCCTACTACAAATAACTTATCTTTAGTTCCTCCTATATCAAGACCTTTTCTTTGTCCTATTGTATAATACATAAGACCAATATGTTTTCCTAATATTTTGTTATTATCAATGTTGATAATTTTCCCTTCTTTACTAGGTAAATAGTTTTTAAGAAAACTTTTAAAATTTCTTTCACCGATAAAACAAATACCTGTAGAGTCTTTTTTTTGAGCTGTTACTAGTTCATATTTTTCAGCTATTGCTCTAACTTCTTGTTTATTTTTTATATCTCCTAAAGGAAATAGGACATCTTTTAGTTGTTCTTTACTAACTTGTGATAAAAAATAAGTTTGATCTTTATTGTGTTCATGACTTCTCATAAGTCTACCATCTTTTATTTTAGCATAGTGACCTGTAGCAATATAATCAGCACCTAATTTTTTAGCTTCTTTAACAAATAGATCAAATTTAATATATTTATTACACATAATGTCAGGATTAGGAGTTCTACCCTTTTTTAATTCATCTAGGAAGTAAGTAAAAACATCATCCCAATATTCTTTGATAAAGTCTACTCTATAAAGTGGAATTCCTATTTTTTTACATACAGCTTTGGCATCATTATAATCTTTTTCTTGAGGGCATATATCGTTATTTAAATCAGGATTACCTAAGAAATCATTATTAATAGAACTATCCCAGTTACGCATAAATAGGCCGATGACTTTATACCCCTGTTCTTTTAAGAGAATTGCAGCAACGGATGAGTCTACTCCTCCAGACATACCTACTACTACTTTTTTCACAAAGTATCACCTCTAATACGTACTAATTATACTATATTTTTATTTTTATTTCAATAAAAGCCTAAAAACTATGTTGATAACTTTGTAATGTATAAGGTAGTTTTAATAAAATTATTAGTCTAGATTTAATAGTTAGTAAATAAAGTATTTCATATCAAAATAATGTTCTTGAATACTTTTTAGCATTTTAAATCTATTTTCATTAAAAGCAAATAGATTTAAATTTAGTTAATTATCAAACTACTAATTTAATTAATGCTGGAGATAAAAATACTTCAATAAAGCTGCAAGCAATATTTACTAATAATACTGTGACATATACTTGTAAATATCTTTTCATAGACATTCTTAAATTAATATCTTTCCCTCTAAATAAGTATTTAAATAATTTAATACCAAAATAAAGAGCATAGAAGCCTAAAAATAGTGACATTAATAATGTTATTACTTGATGTGGAAATAAATATGTAATAGCCTTTAAAATACCATTAAAATGATATGTATAAATAATAGATCCCAAAGAAAAACCAAATATAAATGAAGTTGATATTAAACTTATTATAATTAAAGGAATACCTATGATAGATATGCCTAGTAAAAAGATAAAAGTTATAAATGATATATTACCAATTAAGCTGTTGATTAAAGCACTTTTGTAATCTAAATCATTGTTTTTTATACTATCGAAGAAGCTATTTAAACTAGTTGTAACTAGATTGTGATCACTTTTATTTAATATAACTGCATAGATAATGCCTGCTAATAATCCTAGAGACATTATAATTATGATAAACAAATATATTTTCTTTTGTTCTAATAATTTGTTTGTTACTTTATTTTTTACTTTTTTTAATTTTAAATCCATTGTTATCACCTAATAAAGCATATTCGTAAAGAAAGATTTACTTAACTAAATTTATTTTACAAATACTGACTTTTTATATATAATTATATTTGAGGTGATAAAGTGAACCAAAGAATAGTTAAAATAGTCTCTGCTATCATGTTAGTAGCAGTATTAGTTGGTGTAATTAGTGTAATTTTCTATTATGTAATTTAAAAATAAACAATGTATTGAACTGAACTCTAAAAGATGGTGAACAGTTTATTAGTAATTTTTATCTAAAGGATTGTGATCTGTAATTTACATAAGATGATCCTTTTAATTTACTAAAATAAAACTCCTTTTTCTAAGATAAAAGAAACAGGAGTTTATATTATATTCATTTTATTTATTTAAATGTTCTAATAGTTTTTACTCTTTTTGAATTTGATAAAAAAGTTGTGGTTTTCTTTGGTTTAGTTTTATTGTAATTTGTTTTAACTTTTTTTACTTCCATAAACTTCCTACCTTTCTATGTATCCTTCTATTTCAGGAACTATTTCACTAACTAATAAATCATTTGTATTATATTTTAAAACAATATCATTAAGCCTATTTGTATCTTTAGCAAGATATAAAACAATAAGTCCTGCAATTCTATTGGCAGTATATTGATTTAATTTATAAATGTCACTTGGGTTTATATTGTATTTTCTAATAATATCATTAATAGGACCATATTTATATATATAATTGACATAACTTTTAGAAATTAAATCTATATTTTTATCTTTTTTTAAAAATTTAGCACGTTTCCAGACTTTCAAATAAAATTCCCCCTTGTAAGTTCTATATTATACCATACTTTTTTAATTTTGGTAAGATTTAACACGTCTTTTTTTTTAAAAATTACTAATACTATTATTGTAGCTTACTAAGGAGTTGATCATGATGAATTTTTTAAAAAAATTAAAGCTACAAATAATTCTTCCTCTTCTTATACTCTTTATTATGCCCACAAACATTTATGCTTATTCCAAATATATTATCCCAGGTGGAGAAACCATTGGTATAGAAGTTAATTCTAAAGGTATTTTAGTCGTTGGCTTTTATGAAGTTGATAGTAAATATATTGGAAAAGATGCTGGTTTTCTAGTAGGTGATACTATTACTAAAATAAATGGACATAGTGTTAATGATATTAATGAAATGGTAAATGTCGTTAATGAAGAAGCAAAAGATAGTAATAAGTTAGATGTAACCATTACTCGTAATAATAAGTCTTCTACTTTGTCTTTAGATATGATATGTGATAATCAGGATGTTTGTAAAACTGGTCTTTATGTAAAAGATGAAATAACTGGTATTGGTACATTAACCTATATTGATCCCAAAACTACTATTTTTGGAGCATTGGGACATGAAATAACAGAAAGAACAACAGGAGAAAAATTTGAGATTAAAGATGGTAAAATTTTTAAGGCCACAGTTACCGATAATACAAGAAGTGAGAGCGGGTCACCTGGAGAAAAAAATGCTACTTATGATGAATCTGTAACTTATGGTAAAATAAACGCTAATGAAGAGTCTGGTATTTTTGGTAAATACACAGATCAAATATTAAATAATGAGGCTTTAGAAGTAGGAACAAAAGATGATGTTAAGAAAGGTAATGCTACTATTAGAACAGTTTTAAATGGTAATGAAGTAAAGGATTACACTGTTAATATTTTAAATATTAATAAAGATAGTGATATCAAAAATATTTTATTTGAAATAACAGATGAAGAATTGCTTAGTGAAACTGGTGGTGTCATACAAGGTATGAGTGGTTCTCCTATTATTCAGAACAACAAAATAATTGGTGCAGTTACTCATGTTATTGTAAGTGATACTAAAAAAGGTTATGGTATTTTTATAACAACTATGTTAGAAGAAGGAGATAAGAGTGCTAGCAATTAGCTAACACTCTTTTATAAATTAAAAATAACTAAATAAATAGCTATTTTAAGTAGTTAATAACATCTTTTAAATTGTCCTTAGTAACAAAGTCTCCACCATTTTTAAACAATTCTAAAAGGTTTTTATTATCTTTAGCAATATCTTTGCCGATGACAGGAAGAAACTTTCTAAAGACAAAGTTTAATTTACTGTAATCTATTCCTCCTCTTAGATAAAAGAAAGGAAGTTTTATATTATTAGCATCTTTTAGAGTATCAAGATAATTTTTACTATAAGGCATTGCACCTACAGCAATTATTACTTTTACTTTATATTTCTTTAATGTTTTAGAAAGTCCCATTATTTTAGAAGCATAGATATAACTCAAGAAGATTACTTCATCATTTTCACTAACTTTAATATTTTTATATGAGTAACAGGGAATATTTAACTCTTTACTAAGCATTCTAGCATATTTCTCAGTATGCCCTGTTTTACTGTTATATATAATTACTCTACTCAATTTAAAAATCCCCGTCGTTCTCTCAAACCTTCTAAACGCTCTCTTAAATTATCTTCTCTTAAAGTACAAAAGCCAACTAATTTATCATTATACTGTTTCCAATGAATATAGTGTTTATAAATTATTTTATCTAAATCTTTCTCTTCTAATTTATTAAATTTAACTAATCTTATCATTTATTCTCCCTTAAAGTTATCTCTTTTACTATATGTCTCTATAAGTTCAAACTTATATTCTTGTTCTACTTTAGGATACCTTTCATGATTAACTTTTTCCATAAAATCTTTTAAAGGTCTAATCCAACAACTTCCATCTTCATATAGTTTTCTATATATAACCAAATCTTCTAAAGTCTCACAGTCTTTAGCTATTTCTTCAACTAAATAATAATCTCCTTTAAAGTGTTTATATATACCATGGATTTTAATTTCTCTCATAATTATGCTTCTACTTCTCCTTTAAATTCAGATAGACTTCCATCTTCATCAACAATAGATGTTAAAGCTTTCTCGGCTTCTTTTAAATCTTTATCACATTCACTAGCAAGTTTAGTCGCTTTTGTAAAATAATCTATCGCTTCATCTAAAGGAACATCTCCGTTTTCTAAAGCTTTAACAAGTGTTTCTAACTCTGCTATTTTCTCTTCAAATTTTTTCTCTTTCTTTTCCATAATTAATCCCTCCTACTTTATGATAGCTTCCCTACTACCATCTTTTAATTCTATATTTATTAAAGCATCTTTTTTTAAGTCTTTTATACTAGTTACAGCTTTATCATTAAGTTTAATGATACCATAACCTCTCTCAAGTGTTTTTAAAGGTGATAAGGCATCTAATTTACTTAATAATAAGGTGTATTTTTGTTTAGTCTTATCTAATATTACTAAAGGATTACTAAATAAAGATCTTGTTTTAATATTATTTAATTTAATCTTCTCTTTATCAATAATAATTTTATAATTCTTAACTAAACTCTCTGTTAAATAATCAAGTTTTTGAATCTTAGCAGAGTATAAATCCAGAGGATTATTTAAGATGTAATGACCTTTAATACTATCAAGCTTTTTTATCTTTAATTCTAGTATTGTTTCTACCGCTTTTCTATTTCTTAAACTCAATTGATTAATATAGTTTATAACATCAGTTTTATTAGGAACGGCAATCTCTGCTGCTCCTGTTGGTGTAGGTGCTCTAAGATCTGCAACAAAGTCTGCAATAGTAAAGTCTATCTCATGTCCTACAGCACTTATTACTGGTATAGGACATTCAAATATAGCTCTTGCAACTATTTCTTCGTTAAAAGCCCATAAATCTTCAATAGAACCGCCACCTCTACCTACTATTAAAACATCTAGATTATAATCTTCAGCACGTTTAATCTGCCTTACAATATCTTCTTTAGCACCTTCTCCTTGTACTAAACTAGGTAAAAGTATTACTTCAGTTAAAGGAAATCTTCTATTAATAGTAGATATTATATCTCTTATAGCAGCCCCTGTTGATGCAGTTATTACTCCTACTCTCTCTGGTATTTTAGGTATTGGTTTCTTGTATCTATCATCAAATAAACCTTCGCTAGCAAGTTTTTTCTTTAACTGTTCAAAAGCCACATAAAGATTCCCTACTCCATCTTCCATCATTTCATTAACATAGATTTGATATCCTCCAGTTGCTTCATAAACAGATATTCTTCCGGTTACAAGTATCTTCATGCCATCTTCTGGAGTAAATTTAACCTTATTAGCAGAACTTGCGAACATAACAGCATTAATACGACTACCTTCATCTTTAATAGTGAAATAAAAATGTCCTCTAGTATGAGCTTTAAAATTAGAAATTTCACCTTTTAAATAGACTTCCCTTAAATTAATGTCATTATCTAATTTATATTTGATATACTTAGTCAGTTGAGTAACTGTTAAATAGTCTTTATCCATTGCTTTCCTCATTATGATAAATATTATCTAGAACACCATTTAACATCTTTGTAACTTTTTCGTCACTATATTTTTTGGAAATTTCTACCCATTCGTTGATACTTACAATACTAGGAGTTTCAGTATATTTAAGTTCATATACTGATAAAAGGAAAAGTGCTTGATCTACTTTATTCAGTCTATTTAATGCCCATCCAGACATATATTTATTTATTAAATTAGTTAGTTTTTCTTTTTTTTCAATAATTCCATTGACCAAAGAATTAATAAAATCATTTTCTATTTCATATTCTTCTTTAATTAAATCATCTACATCATAATAAACATGAGCATCATCAAAAATATTAATTTTATAAATAATTCTAAGGGCAATTTCACGTGCTTCGTTTCTTGTTTTCAAAAGTATCACTCGCTTTCTTACTTTATTTTATCAGAAAATGTTACATATGAAAAGAGCAAACATTATAAAATGTTTGTTCTATCTCAATAATCTCAATTATTAATTAGTTACAAGTAATGTTCCATCTCTACATAAGCATCTAATCCTTCTACATCTTGAACATATATCTCATTTTTACCATTAGATAACAAAATATTATGATCTTTTATTTCTAACATTTTCTTATATCCTAATTCCTTCATAAACTTATAACCATCATCTGAATTAGTAATCTGACATTTAATAGAACTTTGCTTTACTATTTCACCTTTAGAATTAATTTCCTTATTTTTTAAAGTTAGCATTATTCTCTTACCTACTGTTTCTCTAACTAAAACATAATTAGATAAAAGTTTATCAGCTTCTTTCAAAGATATCTCTTTATTTTTGTGAACCATATAAATATCATTAAGTTGAAATTCTTCTTGAACATGAAATCCTTTTTCTAACATATCATTAATAATTTCCTTAAAGGGAACTAATGCCTTAACACATATTTCTAATTCTTTTTTCATATTGTCCTTCTCATATACACAAAATTTTAATTAATCATTTTATAAAACCTAAAACTATTAATTGGTCTATATAAAAGAAATAAAAACGAAATCATTATAACACTTGTAAACAAAAGAAAATTAATAGTAGTGATATTTTGATATAACACTAAATTTAATATTGTTAGAATAAAGAATGCAATTAATAAAATAAAGTATTTAATTCTAAATGATTTATTCTTCTTATGCATTTCTCTTAGTTTATCTAAAGACACTTTCTTATTTTTCACTTTAAAGATATCTTTAATAGTAGAGTTTGCAATAAGTGTTATAACTATACCAAAGATAATGACAACTAATACTATAAATAGATATGAATATGGTAAATAGTAACTAAGGCAAGCGAAAGCAAGATAGAAGATAAAACCTATAATAATACCAATTACTCCAACTATATTACAATTATTATTTTTGTTATCAATAGCATAAACTAACCTATCATTAAAATTATAATAGTAGTTTATATGCTTTTTAGTATCTTTATATACTAATACATAATTCATTAGTTATCATCCCTTTTTATTTTTCTATTATTAAGTAGTATATATTGTCTCTCTTTAGGAGAATAATCCTTTCCTAAAACCTGATTAATTTTAAGTAAAATATCATTCATTTTAAACATTCTTAAATCATTCTCTTCAATAGATTTAATATTACTAAATTTACTAATTAAGCCAAATATATCACCATCAAACTCTTCTTCACTAGTAGCATTATTTATATCAAGTAATACTTTATTCATATAAGTATCTATATATAGATCTTTATAAGTATCTGGTATTATTCTCTCATCAGTATATATCTCTTTAACAATAGATTCATTAATACTCTTATAAAAATCATTATTTAGATTATGTAAATTTAATAATGTATTATCAATATATTCACTTATTCTAGGAGTATCTTTACTATATGTCCACTCACTAATATTTGCAAGTGTAACTTCTCCATTTATAAATGACATTCTAAAACTTTGAATTACATGATTATTATTTGTTTTAAAATAATTATAATAAGATAAATTAAAACTATTATCTAATGATAGGGCTAATTTAATATCTTCGCCTTGTAAAGTATCTTCTTTCGATCTATCTATAAAGATATTATTATTTACTACTCTAATAAATATATCAAAAAATAAATCCATCCCATATTCATCTATATTTGATAGTTTAGAAGAAGGAATATCTTTAAGTAAAGAACGTAATATATCACTTGCTTTAGGATTATCTTCTAATAGTTTACATCTATCTTTTATTAATTGTAATTAATCATATTTCATTTTAATCACCTATCTTTTTAGTATTATTACTTTGAACATATCTTAACACTTTCATAAAATTATCGTCTACCTGATAATGCTTAGCATCATATTCAATAAAACAGTCAGCTACTGTATTAAAACCAGAATTTAATATTTTTTGCACCTCTTCACTTTTATAAGCAGGATTATTTTCTTGATCATCTAAATGATTATAGCCATTATCTTCATTAACCTTGGCCATAATATCACAATCCATTTTATCACAAAGGTTAGCATATATAGATTCAGGTGTTTCCATCTCAGAAAATTCTATAAATAAATCAACTAATTCCTCTTTATTTGGAAGACTAGAAACTATTTCTTTAAAAGCTAGTAATTCTCTTTCTTTTTTACTATTTTTTCTTGGATCAAATTCCGGAATATCTCCAATATTTTTTTCTCCTAAATCATGTATTAATAACATTTTGATTACTTTATCTATATCAATATTTCTATAATCAAAAACACTATGCATACCTACTGCAAGTATCATTGTACTATAGGTATGCTCTGCCACACTTTCAAGTCTTTCTTTTAAAACATTCCAATGCTCTTTATCCCAGCCTGTTCTAATTATATCTTTTAATGCTAAAGCATTAACATAGAAATCGACTAAATTTCCTAATTTTTCATCTTCACTTATGTTTTGTTTACTTTTTTCAAGTTCAGTTAACAAGTTATTTATCTTTAATATATTGGCCATAAAAAATTCTAACCCCTTATCTGCCATTGTTATAATACCATTGAAATTAATTTCATCGATTATTTTTCTTTCATTTACCCCATCAATATATTGATCATAAATAAATTTGCCATTATAAGAAGAAATTTCATGTCTTTCATAATAATCTGGAAATAATCTAAGATCATGATGAATTTCTTCTTGAATCTTAATAAAAGAAGGATAACCTAAAACAGTATGATCTAAGGCTTCATTTTCAAGAAAATTACTAAAGTATTCATTAAAATCATTTATTTTTAAATCATAGTTCCAAATACCAAAGTTAGTGTTAACTAGTTTTGTTCCTTCAAAAGATAAGGTAACTGCCATTAAAGCATGATACTCTTTTCCAGGAATAGATAAATAACTTTGAAAATCAAAGCTTTTTTCATTTTTAACAATGATACTAGTTTTATAATTTTCCATAGATTCATTTTCATAAACATCTTTTCCAATATCAATTCTATTATTAGGAAACAATTCAAGGCAAACTGTTTCTTTTTTAGTTTTAGTAAAATAAAGTGTGTCTGCTTCAAATTTTCCTATATTAGTAGGAGTATCTTTTAACATTTTTTCTAGTACCATAGTTGCCATTTTATTCTTTTCTAAAATTTTAATCTTATCTTTAATAATTTGTAATAAGTCATATTTCATAACTATTTCTCTTCTTTCTTTATCTTTTCTTTTAATTCATATAGAAAGTTTAAAGCATTAATAGGTGTCATATTTAAAGGATCACATTCTTTAACCATCTCTTCTATTTCATTAACCCTCTCTTCAACTTTCACTTCTTCTTCATCTAGACTAAATAGACTAGTCTGAGTAAACTCTCTTTCTTTAACCCCTTCACTCTCATAGACATTAAGTATCTCTTCTGCCCTTTTAATTAAAGATGATGGTAAGTGTGCAAGAGAAGCAACATTAAGTCCATAACTCTTATCTACAGCACCTAACTTTATCTTATGTAAGAAAGTTAATTTACCATCTTCCTCAACAGCAGAGACATGAACATTTTGTAAATGTTTTAAACTATTAGATAGACTAGTTAACTCATGATAATGTGTTGAAAACATAGTCTTTGCACCTATTTTATCATGAATATACTCTAATATTGCTTGGGCTAAACTCATTCCATCATAGGTTGCAGTACCTCTGCCTAATTCATCAAATAATATTAAACTGTTTTTTGTTGCTTCTGATAAAGCAAGATTAGCTTCTTTCATTTCTACCATAAAAGTAGATTCTCCACTGACTAAATCATCACTTGCCCCTATTCTGGTAAATATTTTATCAAATAAAGGTATTAAACAACTCTTAGCAGGTACAAAGCAACCAATCTGAGCCATTATTACTGTTATAGCAAATTGTCTCATATAAGTAGACTTACCTGCCATATTAGGACCTGTTATTAGAAGTATACTAGTATCTTCATCCATTATAATGTCATTAGCAACATATTTTTTATTTTCACGAGATATTACTTCTTCAATGACTGGATGACGTGATGCAATTATTTTAACTGAATTGTTATCATTAATAGTAGGTCTTACAAAGTTATAAAGATCTGCTACTGTAGAAAAAGATTGTAGCATATCTATCTCTGCTATAATACTAGCAGTTTTTTGTAATGAAGGAATATATCTTTTAACCATTTCTCTAATTTTCATAAATAATTGATATTCTAAGTTAATTATTTTTTCTTCTGCTCCTAAAATTATATTTTCTTTTTCTTTTAATAAAGGGGTAATAAATCTTTCACAATTAGACAGTGTTTGCTTTCTTTCATATCCATATTCACTTTTTAATTCTTTGACTTGCCCTTTACTGATTTCTATATAATAACCAAAGACTTTATTAAATCCTACTTTTAGATTTTTAATACCAGTTCTTTCCTTTTCTTTTTGTTCAAGTTCTAAAATAAAATCTTTAGAACCACTTGATAGTTTTCTTAATTCATCTAATTCTTCATTATAATTGTCTTTTATTAAGTTTCCTTCTTTTAGGGTTAAAGGAGCATCTTCGTTGATACTTTTATCAAGTAAACTATAAACTTCAGGAAAGTCTTCTATCTCTTCATGATAATTTAATTCTTTTAGAATTCTTTTAATATCAGGTAATACTTTCAGACTACTTTTAAGTTGTAATAAATCTTTAGCATTTAAGTTACCATAAGTAATTCTGCCTGCAAGTCGTTCTAAATCATAAACTTCATCTAAATCGTTTTTTAAATCATCTCTTAAAATGAATTCTACTCTCAGCTTATCTACAAAATTATATCGTCTTTCTATCTCTTTTTTGTTAGTTAAGGGTGATTCTATGTTTTGTTTTAAGAGTCTACTACCCATTGCTGTTTTGTTTTTATCTAAAAGCCATAATAAACTGTATGTTCGTTCTCTTAATCTAATTGTTTCTGTAAGTTCTAGGTTTCTTTTAGTGTTATTATCAATTAATAAATGATTTTTTAGTGATTCTATTTTTGCTTCTTGTAAATGAGACAAGTCTCCTTTTTTAGTATTAGTTAAATAAGCAAGTAGATGTTTTATTCCTGTTATTTCTCTTATATCTTTTAAATTTTTATATATATAAGAGTAATTATCATCCTCATATGATTTATCAAAAATAGTAACATTTAAATGGTATACAGTTCTTAAAGTATTGATAAATTCTCTATCCATTTTGTTGTTCACAATTATTTCGCTAAAATTATGTCTTAGGATATCTCTTAATAGTGTTTCTGAATTAGAATCTTCTAGTAAAATATAGACTTCTCCAGTTGAAATATCTGAGTAAGATAGGACATAACAGTATTCGAAGTCATAGATAGATGCGATAAAATTATTATCTTTAGCATCTATAGATGAATCCAGTCTTGTTCCTTTAGTAACTACTTGAATAACGTCTCGTTTAACCATGTCTTTAGTAGTTTTAGGATCTTCTAATTGTTCTACAATTGCCACCTTATAACCTTTATCAATTAGTTTATCTAAATATCCCTCATATGCTTTAAAAGGTATTCCACACATGGGAACTCGTTCTTCAAGACCGGCATTCCTTCCAGTTAGAGTTAATTCAAGTTCATGAGATGCAGTAATAGCATCTTCAAAAAACATTTCGTAAAAGTCCCCAAGCCTAAAAAAGATAATAGTATCTTCATACTTATCTTTAATTTCTAAATATTGCTTCATCATAGGACTTATTTTAGCCCTGTCTACTTCACTTCTTTTCAAGTTATCACTTCTTCCTATCTTTTTTTCATTTCAAGTATCTGTCTATTTATTTCAGGATTGGCGGTTTCAAAATCAGCATATTCTGGATTACCACTATAATAGCCAAAATAGCCGCTTCTAATTCTGAACTTTAGATCAGTTAAATTATTATAGGCTTTGATCAATGCTGAAAGATGGATTTCACTATTATCTTTTGGTAATTCTTTATAAATACTATTAATGTTATTACCTGCTAGCATTAAGTACTCATAATAAACAGTAAGATTCATTTCTAAAAGTAACTTCTTATAATCACTATCACTTTTTTCAATTATTTTTCTTTCTTCTTCCAAAGTATGTTGTAAATTTTTAAAACGGTAATCAATATCTGGCAATCTATAAGATATGTGATTTTTATCTTGGTAATGAATGCGTTTAACTCTTGTTAAAATTTCACTATTTAAATTTTTTTCTTCTTTTAGTTTATCATAAAGTACTTTTATTAATGGAATATCTGATACTGTATATTCATCTTCAATATTATAGACTTCATCAATTATTTTTTGTATAAATAGTTTTAATTCGTCACTAAGATTTAAATTAACAGTAGATTTATCATCTAAAGCATTAAAAGTGTCATTGCCATTTTTTATATAGATATGTAATTTGTCATTATGAAAAGGAAAACAATCACTAGTAATTATTTCTTTTAATAAGTTCTTTTTCTTCTCTTCTAAAATTTTTATTCTTTCTTGATTAAATAAATAGTTCGTAATATTACTATCACTATAAATAACAGCAAATTCTTGTCTTTTTTCTTCATCCAAACTTAAATAAAAAGCTCCAGCTTGCGTCTTTTTTAAGTTGTCAAGTAATTTGTTTTTTTCTATCTCTGCTAATTCAAGTAGCCCATTTATTATTTTATATTCTTTCATAAATGAATTTAACTTATTTTTATTTTCTTCCATAAGAACCCTCCATAAATAAAGTATATCATTAATAACTTTAAAAAAATAGTTTTTTTTGATAAAATAACTTGGGGAAGTGATAGTATGGATAAACCTTTGGCTTTAAAGATGGCTCCTAATTCTTTGAAGGAAGTTATAGGTCAAAAGCATTTAATTGGAGAAAATAAAATTCTTAGTAATTTAGTTAAAAATAAAAAACTATTTTCAATGATTTTATATGGTAAACCTGGGATTGGTAAGACTTCTATTGCAAATGCTATAATTAAAGATTTGAATATTAGATATAGATTTTTAAATGCAACAGTTAATTCTAAGAAAGATTTAGATATTGTTATTGAAGAAGCGAAAATGTATGAAGGACTAGTTTTAGTTATGGATGAGATTCATAGACTTAATAAAGATAAACAAGATATTTTACTTCCTTGTCTTGAAAATGGACTTATTACTTTAATTGGAATGACAACTAGTAATCCTTATCATTCTATTAACCCAGCTATTAGATCAAGATGCCAGATATTTGAACTTAAAGAATTAGAAACTTTTGATATAATAGAAGGACTTAAAAGAGCTATTAAGAGCAAAGAATTACCTAATATAAATATAGATGATGATACTATTAACTATATTGCTAAAGTTGCAGGTAATGATTTGCGATTTGCTTATAACCTTTTAGAAGTGGCTTATTTTTCTACCAATGATTTTAAAGTTGACCTTGAGGTTGTTAAAAAAATTAATAGTAAACCTGTATTTTTTGCAGATAAAGATGGAGATGCTTATTATGATATGTTATCTGCTTTTCAGAAGTCTATTAGAGGAAGTGATGTTGATGGCGCTCTTCATTATTTGGCAAGATTAATTACATTAGGTGATCTGGATAGTATATTTAGGCGAATGGCTGTTATTGCTTATGAAGATATTGGATTGGCTAATCCTGCTATGGGGCCTAAAGTTATGGCTGCAATAGAAGCAGCAAAATTAGTAGGATTACCAGAGGCTAGAATTCCTTTGGGTACAATTGTAACCGAAATGGCATTATCTCCTAAAAGTAATACTGCTCATGTGGCATTTGATGAAGCTTTAAGTGATATAGAAAAAGGTAATGTGGGAAGTGTTCCTAGCCATATTAAAACTAATGCAAAAGATTATAAGTATCCTCATGATTATAAAAATGCTTTTGTTAAACAACAATATTTACCAGATAAATTAAAAAGTAAAAAGTACTATCATCCTAAAAACTTAGGTTATGAATCTAAATTGAAAGATGTGTATTTATATTTAGAAAAATTAAAAAAGCAGCCATGATATTTCTTTTTATGGGTGCTTTTTTACTAGTCTTTTTTTATTAATTGGATAATATAGAATTTGATTATTTCTTAATTCTACTTGTCTTTTTATTGCTCCAAAAATTACGCCTTTTTGAAGAGGTAGATTTTTTTCTTCAATATCTTTTAATGCTTTAGTTATATCCATTGTAGTGAAAACGGTTCTTCGACATTAAAGGGTGCTGAGTAAATTTTCAGCATTCTTTTTTATACCAAAAAAAGACATCATAACACA
>CALVTA010000017.1 GCA_944359735.1 uncultured Bacilli bacterium
CACATCTAAAGACAAAATAAAAGCCTATTTTCAACAAAAAATAGACATTTTATATTTCACAAACTACAAAACTCGGGAGAAACTATATTAGTAAAACAAAGAAAAGGACAATTAAATTAGAATAAAGCACAATAACTTAATATAAAGAGTATTGTGCTTTTTATATTGTTGATAAGAAAATAGAAAAATATGATATAATTAAATAGAAAGATAGGAAGTGATTGATTTGAATATTATTGAAGTAAAAAATCTTTCAAAGGATTATAAATATAAAGTTAGAAATGAAGAAAAAGGTTTTTTATATAATTTATTTAATGAACAAGAAAAAGTTGTAAAAGCAGTTAATAATATTTCCTTTAATGTTGAAGAAGGAGAAACAGTTGCATTTATTGGACCAAATGGTGCTGGTAAATCAACTACCATAAAAATGTTAACAGGTATTTTATATCCAACAAAAGGTGATATTAAAATATGTGGTTTAACTCCGATTAAAGATAGAAATAAACTTGCTTTTAAGATTGGTACTGTATTTGGACAAAGAAGTCAATTATTACCAAACTTACCATTAACGGAAAGTATGGAAATGTTTGGTGCAATGTATGATATGGATAAAGTTGCAATAAAGAAAAGAATAAATGAATTATCAGAATTATTTGATTTGAAAGAATTTATTAAGCAACCAGTTAGAAAACTTTCTTTAGGACAAAGAATGAGAGCTGAAATTGCAACATCTTTAATACATAGCCCTAAAATTATATTTTTGGATGAGCCAACTATTGGACTTGATGTTGTTTCTAAAAAAAGTTTAAGGGATTTATTATTAAAGATTAATAAAGAAGAAAAAGTTACAATTTTTTTAACAAGTCATGATACTGAAGATATTCAAAGTATTTGTGATAGATGTGTAATCATAAATCACGGAAAAATAATTATTGATACTTCGACAAAACACTTAATAAGTGATTATGTTAAAAATAAAAATATAATTATAACTCCAAATGTAGAGTTTATAGAATTTCCAGAATTATCAGCTGGTATGACATATATTAAAAAAAGTAAGAATCAAGTAACAGTTGGAGTTGATACTGAAAAAATACATACTCAAAAAGCCTTACAAGAATTAATTAAAGTTTTTGATATTGATGATGTTAATATAGATAATGAATCACTTGAAAATATTATAAGGAGTATTTATGAAAAAAATTAAGTTTGCTTTTACTGTCATAAAAATATTCATGAAAAATCAAATGCAAGATAGAACAAACTTAATATTAGATGTTTTCAATATGGTATCAAGGTGCTTGATTGTATTCTTATTATATGCTTATATATTTAAGTTGCAAGGTGGAAGTATTAATGGAGTAGATTACAAAACAACAATGTGGAGTATGTTTATTTATTTTTGCATTATGATTTTAAATATTAGAAGATTAGATAATGTTATAATGACAGAAGTTAAAAGTGGGAATGTTGAAATGTTTATGAATAAACCTACTAATTATTTAACAATTAGTTTTATGAAAGTAATTGGTCAAGGTATATTTTCATTCTTATTCATAAGTATCTTAGGATCTATAATTATGGCGTTATCTGTAGGTATTCCTAACTTAAATTTATCAGTTTTTATACCTACATTTATAATTACATTATTTTTAGGTCAAATATTAGGTTTATTAATATATGGAATAATAGGACTTATGGCATTTTTTATACAAGATATACGACCAATACATTGGATAGTAGATAAATTTGTAATGATACTTGGTGGAAGTTATTTACCAATATCAATGTTTCCAAATTTTATGAAAATAATTGCTTATGTAAGTCCATTTGGTGCAATTAATTTTGCTTCAAGTACCGTGTATGATTCTTGGAATAATGAGTTTATTATGAGAATTGCATTACAATTGTTATGGATAGGTATTTTTGGTATATTAATGCACTATGTATATAAAAAATCAAAAGAAAAGGCAATGATAAATGGAGGTTAATTATGGGAAGTGTTAAATTAGCTTTATTGAATATAAAGAAAAACTTTAGAAATGAAAAAGAATTGAAAAGTTCTTTCATTATTTCAGTTATAGGTATGGCAATAAATAATATAGCATTCCTAATATTATGGTATTATTTTGGTAAAACAATAGGAGAATTAAATGGATGGAAACCAATGGACATTTTTGGTTTATATGGTTTTGGGACTACTTCTTATGGTATTGTTGCATCATTGTTCTCTGGAATGTTTGATATTCCAAATTATATAAGTAGCGGTAATTTTGACAAATATTTATTAACCCCAAAGAATATACTTTTAAAAGTATCAACATCTAAAATATCAACAAGTGCTTTTGGCGATTTATTATTCGGGGTTGTTTGCTTTATTATATTTGCTTTTTGGAGTAAATTAACATTAATTCAAATATTATTATCAATTTTATTAATAATAATTGCTTCTATAATTTTTTATTCATTTTCATTAATATGTATGAGTATATCATTTTATTTAATGGATGGTCATAATGTTTCACAAGGTTTATATGGAATGTTTTTAAGTAACTCTTTATATCATGGTGGAGCATTTACAGGATTATTAAGGGTAATATTTACATTTGTAATGCCATCTTTATTGTTAGGAGCAATACCAGTTGAGATAGTAAAGAATTTATCAATTTCTAATCTGATTATGATAATATTATTAACTATATTTTGGTTTATATTATCAATTATGTTCTTTTATAAATCATTGAAGAAATATGAAAGTAACAATTTGTTTGGATTTGGAAGTTAAACAAAGTAGCATGGAAGTTATTGCTACTTTTTCTATTCTTTGGTAAAATATTATTAGAAATTGATATAAAACTATAAATATTTCTAATTTGTGAGCAAAAGTTTGAAATAACTTAACCACTCGCACCAGATTGATTGTTACTCGAACTCTTCGAGAGTAATAAATGTTAACTAGAAGTACTATCTAGTTTTTTTGTTGCTTAAGAATGAAAGATAAAACAAGGAAGTAGTGTCAATATTAAAGGTTCAACTTCATGAACAAACAGATGGAATTACATCTGGTCCTACAAGTTCAATACTATTAGAATCAAATAACTATAATAGCAGTATGCGTAAGTGTAAATAATATAATGTAGATAATACAGAATTAAAAGTTGAAAATAGTATTTTAAAAAATTTAGTTAAAAATTTAAAAAAGAAATAGTTAAAAATTGAAAAAGTTCAATAAAGTAGCACGAAATATATTGCTACTTCTTTTATTATTTGATAAAATTTTTTTAATGAAATAATACATCTTAGAAGTATAAAAGTAACAGGTCGATATATATTTATGACTAGGATGTCAAAAATTAAAGGAATGGTATTTAGATAAAATAATAAGTAAAAAAGAACTGAAAATATTGAAAGAGGAGAAATTTATGAAGGAATGAGTTTGTATATTGTTTATGGCTCATATTGGGGGGATGAAGAGTCAGTATGGAAAAGACATGTTGGAGAAATAAATGAATATGGGGTTCTTCTATAATTTGTGATACTACTTCTAAAGAGTTAAAGGATAAATATACAATTGATTTTAAAGCAGAATCATGTTATTCAGATGGAACTACATGTACCTCTTATGATATTAATACTTTTCTTCCGGAAGATTGCTATGGAGCAAGTATGGGAAGTTTACAAAACTATATGGATACTACTCTTAATATAAGTAATATTAGTGAGGACGAAATAAAATTTATTGCAACATCTACTTATTGTGATTCAAATTTTTGTCAAAATGGGAAAACTATTTATAATACCATAAAAAAGATTTTATCATTAAAAGAGTTGATGATAATTGGTTAATATCATATTTTATTTGCCTAATTAAAAATATAAATAGGAGTATGATTTTATGCAAAGATTTAAAGCAACTAAAATAGCTGGTTTTTTAGGAATATTTTTTAACTTATTTTTATTTATCATTAAATTCATTGTCTCAATAATGACATCTAGTCAAGCAATGTTAGCCGATGCTATTAATAGTCTAGGTGATATATTTTCATCTTTAATGACTTTAATAGGTAATAAAATAGCTAGTAAACCAAGTGATGATGATCATAATCTAGGACATGGTAAAGCAGAATATATTTATTCTCTTTTAATCAGTATTGTTATCATTGCAGTATCTTTAACTCTCTTTAAAGATTCTCTAGAATCTATCTTTATAAAAACTAATTATACATTTTCTTACTTTTTAATAATAGTATGCTTAATTACAATATTAATTAAAGTGTCTTTATTTTTCTATACAAATAAGCTATCTAAAAGTTTAAATAGTCTTCTATTAAAAGCAAACTCTAAAGATCATCTATATGATGCCATTATCACTACCATCAATTTGTTATCAATAATATTAACTAGTTTGGGCATTTATTTTGTAGATGGTATTGTTGGAGTTTTAATATCAATTTGGATTTTAATCAGTGGTTTAAAAATATTTAAAGAAAGCTATGACGTTTTAATGGATAAAGCCATTGACAACGCTACTAAAGAAAGAGTATTAAATGTAGTAAAGAAGTATAAAGAAGTTAAAAAAATAAATCATTTTAATGCTACACCTGTAGGTTACAAGTATCAAATATCATTTACTATTTTTGTAGATGGCAATATGTCAACTTATGATTCCCATGAGATTGCTAATAGAATAGAAAGGGAGCTTGAGAACTTTCCTGAGATATACTTAACAGTTATTCACGTTAATCCAATCTAGAAAGGGAATAGAATAAAGTTGACTACCTCTAATAAAAGAGTTTTAGCTGAAAGTTAATATGGCTTATGAAGGGTTAAAAGAGAAAGTTATAAATATCAAGATAAATATTATTATCAAACTCTTTTTTTTGTTTTAAATCCTAAAAAAATATGATATAATCTACAAGTAGAAAGAAGGAGTTATATGGAAAAAATATATATATTTGGACATCGAAAACCTGATACTGATTCGGTGAGTGCAGCGATAAGTTATGCTAATCTAAAAAAAGAGCTAGGTTTTAATGTAGAACCACGTATTCTTAGCTCTATTAATAAAGAAACTAAATATGCTCTTAATTATTTTAAAGTAAAAGAACCTAAATATTTAAATGATGTTAAATTGCAACTTAAAGATGTTAACTATCATAAAGGTTATTTTTTAAATGAAAAGAAGTCTATTTATGATAGTTATTTATATATGTTAAATGAAGGGTTGACAGGAGTTCCTATTGTTGATGATAAAAATAAATTTAAAGGCATTGTTACTATTAAAGACCTAGCTCATGCCTTTATTGATACAAAAGTAGAAGCTTTGGAGACAAGTTATGATAACTTACTTAAAGTATTAAAAGCAGAAGAAATTAATAAAAAGGATGATGAAATAATAGGTAATATTCTAGCTGCATCATATCGCAGTACTACTTTCATTAATACTGTTAAATTAACAAGTGATGATATTTTAATAGTTGGAGATAGACATAGTGTTATAGAGTATGCGGTTAATGCCAAAGTTAAAATGATTATTTTATCAGGCTATAGTGAGATAAAAGATGAACACATTAATATTGCTAAAGAAAATGGTGTTAATATTATTAGAAGCAGCTACGATACTTATCATATTGCTAAATTAATTAGCTTATCTAATTATATTAGAACTATGAAAAGAACTACTAAAGATGCTGTCTATTTTGATGAAAATAGTTATGTTGATGATATATTAGATGTTAATAAGAAATTAAGACACACAAACTATCCTGTAATTAATTCTAAAAGTGGTAAATGTTTAGGATTATTAAGAATTACAGATTTAGATTCTAAAAATCCTAAAAAAGTTATATTAGTTGATCATAACGAAGAAAAACAGAGCGTGGAGGGACTAGATGAAGCTGAAATAATTGAGATAGTTGATCATCATAATCTTAGTAGTTTATCAACTTCAAGTCCGATTAATTTCAGAAATATGGCAGTAGGCTCTAGTTGCACTATTGTTTATTCATTATATAAAGAAAAAAATATTACTATTCCTAAAGAAATAGCGGGGCTTATGTTATCAGGGATAATATCAGATACTTTAATATTAAGATCACCTACAACAACAGATTTAGATAGAGAAGCAGTTAAAGAGCTATCAACAATAGCCGGTGTTAATTATGAAGAGTATGGGTTGAATTTAATCAAAGCTGGTACGTCTTTAGAAGGAATGAGTCATGAAGATGTTATATATAATGATTTTAAACTATATACAGTAGATGATAAGACTTTAGGTATTGGTCAATTCTTTACAACTAATTTTGATGAAATAAAAAAAGAGATGAACGAATATCTTGATACATTAGATAGAGAAGCAGAAGACAATAATTATTCTTTAATAGCTTTATACATAACAGATATTATTAAAAATGGCTCTTATGTTTTATATAATAGAAAAGCAGCTGATATAATGAGAATGGCCTATGATGAAGATATTGAAGAAGGAAGTTATATCCAAGATTGTGTTTCTCGTAAGAAAAATGTTGTTCCTCTTATTATGTCTAGTTTTGAAAAATAGTATAGTCTTAGACTATATTATTTTCTTTTTAATAAACTATAATATATAAAATATAAAAATTATTAACTTATTTTAAAATATAAAGAATAGTGTTCATATTTGTCTAATAGGCTCTATAGTCCTTTTATTTCTTCTTTTTTAATGATATAATTATTAGAAGAAAAGAGGTTAATTATGACAGATATTATCAATACTATTATCTTAGGAATCATTCAAGGAATTGCGGAGTTTTTACCAATTTCAAGTAGTGCTCATTTAATTATATTTAGAGATCTTTTTGGGATAGGGGCTGAGTTTTCTACAAAAGTAGCTTTATGTTTTGACTTAGCTCTTCATTTAGGTACATTACTTGCTATAGCAGTTTTTTTCTTCAAAGACTTTTTAAATATGATTATAAAAGGAATTACTAAAGGAGTAAAGGATAAAGAAGGAAAACTCTTTTGGCAAATAGTAGTTGCTACAATTCCTGCTGCTATTGTTGGCGTTTTATTTGAAGAAACAATAGAAAATGCTATTAGGACTAATTATTTATTAATTGCTACTGCTCTAATAGTAATGGGAATTATCATATATTTAGTTGACAAAAAATCTAAAGAAGAAAAAAATACTAAGGAAATATCATTTAAAGATGCTATTATTATTGGATGTTCACAAGTCTTTGCTTTAATACCAGGATTTTCTCGTAGTGGAACAACCATAGCTAGTGCTAGAGCTTTAAAAGTCGATCGAGAGAGTGCTGCTAAGTTTTCTTTCTATCTATCAGCTCCTGTTGTTCTTGGAGCATGTATTCTCCAATTGCTTGATGATGGAGCTATTGCTTTAATTAATGATAACGCACTTATCTTTATAATTGGTATTTTAGTAGCATTTATTACAGGTTTAATTTGTATTAAATTTTTATTACAATATCTTAAGAAACATGATTTTAAACTTTTTATGATTTACCGCATCTTATTAGCTTTAGTTGTCATTATAACGGTTTTACTTTAGGGGGTGATTAAAGATGAATAATACACTAGCTTTATTTATAACCTTTCTATTAGGATTCTTTATTATAATTGGTGTGGCAATTGCTTTCTTCCTAAAGAAACAACAAAAAGTATTAGATTTTATTTTTGCTTTTGCTCTTTCTTTATTATTAATGTTAATAATATTGGATTTATTAAGTGAAGCAATAGAACACCTTGGTCTTGCACAAATTTATCTATTTATTTTATTTGTGGCTCTGGGACTTTTAATATTTAAAGTCCTTGATGATCTTATTCCTGAACACGAAGACCATAAAATGAGCAAAAAAGAAGTAAGAAAAAATATCGTTCATATTGGCTTTCTTGCCACTATCGCTTTAATTATTCATAATATTGTTGAAGGTATGGCTATTTACTTAACTGCCAGCAACGATATAAGTTTAGGTGTTATGATGAGTATAGGAGTAGGATTACATAATATCCCATTAGGTATAATTATTACAACCACTTTAAATATGAGTGAGACTAAATTAAGTAAATATATTCTTTGCCTAGGGTCATTATTTATTTCAAGTTTTATCGGGGGTCTTATTCCATATTTATTAAATATAAATACTGTAAGTGATACTGTTATTGGTTCATTACTTTCTTTAACAATAGGTATGCTTTTGTATATAATAATTTTTGAACTATATCCAAAAGTTCGTAAAACAAAAAATAAAAGCATTACGATCATAGGTCTTAGCTGTGGTATAATATTGGTCTTGCTTGGTGTATTTATAGGATAGAGGTAAATTATGTTAGACGTTATTTATTATATATTTCTTTTATTTATTATTTATTCTTTCATTGGTTATTTAGTAGAAATTATAAATTGTTCTATTATAGAAAAGAAAATAGTCTTAAACAGAGGTTTCTTTTTAGGTCCATATCTACCAATCTATGGTGTATCGTGCCTATTAATGGGCTCATTTATTATAAGATATAAAGGTGATATTTTTACAGTATTTGTTATGAGTGCTTTTGTTTGTACAACTGTTGAATACATAACAAGTTATCTTTTAGAAAAAATATTTAAAGCTAGATGGTGGGATTATAGTGATAAAAGATTTAATATTGAGGGGAGAATCTGTTTATCTAATGCTTTTTTATTTGGATTAGGAGGAATTCTTTTTACATATATAATTAATCCTATAGTAGTAGAATTAATTGGTAAGCTTCCGCTATTAGCATTAAGAATAATTTCTTCAATTCTTATGATTATATTTATAGCAGATATAATTATTACAGTAACTACTTTATATCAAGTAAAAATATCAACACTTAGATTTAAAAGTCGTGATGTAACAGCTGAACTTACAAAAATTATTAAAGAAGAGCTTGCTAAGAAGCGAAAAATCAAAACTAATTTCTTTGTTAGACATATGCTAAACGCTTTTCCTCAAATAAAAACTACAGAGACTAATAACCCACTTAGTAAACTAAAAAAATATAATCTTAAATTTAAGCAAAAAGAAAGAAAATAATCTTTGGATTATATAAATAAAATTAAGATAAATTATACTAAAGAAAGAAGGATTATATGAAAATTAAAGAAGATATTAACAAATATATTTTTAGAGGCTATGATATAAGAGGAGTTGTTGATAGAGATATCGATATCAACACAGCTTATACAATAGGAATTGGGTTTGGTAGTAAACTATATGATTTAGGTAAAAATACTTGCGTTGTTGGGCACGATAATAGATTATCGTCGCCTGATTTACATCAAGCCTTAATTCAAGGATTAATTGAAACTGGAGTAAATGTTGTAGATATTGGACTTACTACAACACCAATGTATTATTTTGCTTGCCTATATTTTAAAATAGAAAGCGGTATCATGATAACTGCTAGTCATAATCCTAAAGATGAAAATGGTTTTAAATTTGCTTTTTCTAATTACGAAAATGCTAAAGGAAAAGAAATTGAAGAATTTTATGAGTACATAGTTAATAGAAAGTTTCATTATGGAGAAGGTACTATTACGAAAAAAACAGTTAAAAAAGACTATTTTAAAGCCTTAACAGATAATCTATCTTTTGGAAAAAGAAAAGTAAAAGTAATATTAGATCCAGGTAATGGTACAACATCAATCCTTTTAGACGATATATTTAAAAGAATTGATGTCGATTATTCTATTATTAATGGAACAAGTGATGGCAGCTTTCCAAATCATCACCCAGATCCATCTATTGAAAGTAATTTAGAGGAACTAAAGCAAACAGTCATTGAGAAAAATGCCGATATTGGTCTTGCCTTTGATGGAGATGGTGATAGAGTAGGTATTATTTCTAATTTGGGACATTTTATTCCTATTGATTATTATATGATCATCATAATAAGAAATATTATCAATAAAGTAGACAATAAAACTTTTCTATATGATGTTAAGTGCAGTAAATCACTAGAAGATGAAATAATAAAATTAGGAGGAACTCCTTATTGTTATAGAACAGGTAATTCTTATACAAAATCAAAAGTAAAAGAACTAAATTTAGCTTTTGGAGGAGAATTTTCAGGACATGTTTACTTTAGAGATAAATTTTTAGGTTTTGATAGTGGAATATATGCTGGGCTTAGATTATTGGAAATTCTTTCTAATACTACTAAAACTTTAGAAGAGTTACTTATTGGTATTAATAGATACTATTCAACACCAGAGACAAAATATAAATCAAACGACGAAACTAAATTTAAGATAATAAAAAAAATAGAAGACTATTGTAAAGATAAAAACTATACTTATAATACCATAGATGGTGTTAGAGTAACTTTTGATGATGGGTGGACTTGTGTAAGGGCCAGTAATACAGGTCCTAATTTGACAGCAAGATTTGAAGCAACTACAGAAAAAAGATTAAAAGAAATACAAGAAGAATTTGAAAGTTTAATTATAAAGTATAATAAATAAAAAGACAAAAACATATCTTATATTAATAGGAAGGATGACTAAAATGAAGATAGTTATAACAGCAGGAGGTACGGGCGGGCATATATTTCCAGCCCTAGCTGTAATTGATAAAATAAAGGAAAAAGATAAAAATGCCAAAATTTTATATATTGGCACAACTGATAGAATGGAAAAAGATATTATACCAAAAGAAGGAATAGACTATGTTGGTATTAAAATGATGGGTTTGGATAGAAAACATATCTTTAAAAATATAGATGTAATGAAAACATATTTTAGAGCTTGTAAACAAGCTAAAGATGAGTTAATGAAATTTAAACCTGATATTGTTATTGGTTTTGGTGGTTATATAAGCGCTCCTGTTATATATTCAGCTAGTAAGTTAAAAATTAAAACTATTATTCATGAACAAAATTCTATTCCTGGTGTTTCTAATAAATTTTTATCAAGATATGTAGATAAGGTATTAGTATCATTTGAAGAAAGTATAAATGACTTTCCTAAAAATATAACTATTTATACAGGTAATCCTCGCAGTGAACAAATAAAAGATATTAAAAAAGTAAGTAAAACCTCATTAGGTTTTAAAAAAGATAAAGATCTTGTTATAATAGTTATGGGATCGCTTGGCTCTTTAACAATGACTAATAAATTAAAAGAAGTTTTACCTCAATTTAAAAATAAAGATTATCAAGTCTTATTAATAACTGGTAACAATTATTATGATCAGTATAAAGACATTAAACTAAGTGACAATGTGAAAGTGGTTCCTTTTATGAATGATCTAATTGGGCTTATGAAAGATGCTACTTTAATAGTAACCAGAAGTGGTGCTTCTACTATTTCAGAAATTACAACAATCGGGCTACCTGCTATTATGGTACCTAGTCCATATGTCACTAACAATCATCAATATATAAATGCTAAATCTTTAGAAGATGATGGAGCTTGTATCATTTTAACTGAAGATAATTTTAATAAGATTAGTTTGATAGAGTTACTAGATAAGACTATTAAAGATAAAGAAAAATTATCTTGTATGAAAAAAGCACTACTTAAAAGAAAAGTTCCAAACAGTGCTAGTCGCATATATGAAGAAATAACAAAATTAGTAAGGGATGAATAAAATGGATGAATTTCTAAAAGAAATAGATAAAAATGATATTGGCAAAATAGTAAAAGATGTCTTTATTAGTAAATATACTACTTATAGAGTAGGAGGATTAGTAAGGGCTATCGTCTATCCTAAAAATATTGATAAATTAGTCTTATTATGTAAATTGATAAAGAAATATAACATCAAATATAAAATATTAGGAAATGGAAGCAATCTATTATTTAGTGATAAAACTTATGAAGGTATTTTGATCAAATTAGATGAACTTAATAAGATTGAATTTTTTGGAAATAAGATAGTTTGTGGTGCTGGGGCTTCTTTAATGAAAGTTGCAAAAGAATCAATTAAAAGAGGACTAGCAGGATTAGAATTTGCTTGTGGCATCCCAGGAACAATAGGGGGAGCTATTTACATGAACGCAGGAGCTTATAGAAGTGATATGGGTTATATTACTAGAAGTGTTAAAGTTTTAACTGATGATTTTAGAATTATAACTTTAACCAACGAAGAAATGGATTTCCATTATCGCAGTAGTTTTTTACAAAAACATCCTAATTATATTTGCTTAGAAGCAACTATAAGATTAGAAAAAGGTGATAAAAGCGTTTTAGAAGAAGTAGTTAAAGATAGAAGAGAAAGAAGAGTTAAATCACAACCTTTAAACTATCCTAGTGCTGGTAGTGTATTTAGAAACCCAGAAAATCATGATCCAGCAGGTAAACTAATTGAAGACATTGGACTTAAAGGGCTTACTAAAGGTGGTGCTGAAGTTAGTACTATACATGCAAATTTTATTATTAATAAAGGTGAAGCAAGTGCAAAAGATATACATGATTTAATTCTTTTTGTTAAAGATGCTGTTAAAGAACATTATGGAGTAGATCTAAAAGTTGAACAAGAATTTGTAAATTGGGAGTAATATTTTTATATGGCTAAAGTAAAGAAAAGAAAACTAAGATTATTACCATTTTTAATATTTATTATAGTAATTGCTATAATAGTTTTTGTATGCTTATTTATTCTCGATACTAAAGTTAGAAACATTATCATTACAGGAAATAATGTTTTAAGTGATGATGAAATTATAGAACTAGCAGGTTTAACTAATTATCCGAGCTTTTATAAAACTCTAAACATAACAATAAAAAAGAATATTACTAAGAACCCTCTTATTAAAAATGTTAATATCAACAGAAGTTTTTATCATATAATCGAAATAGAAGTAGAGGAATATAAAATTTTATATAAAAGAGAAGATAATGGTAAATATGTTTTAGAAAATAAAAATGAAATAACTATTGATAAAGATATATCCTATACAATACCTAGATTAATTAACGAAATATCTAACAATAAACTGAAGAGTTTTATAAAGTATTTTAAAAGAATAGATCTAAGTATTAGAGAAAAAATAAGTGAAATTAAATATGAACCAAATGAATTCGATAAAGATAGATTTTTACTTTATATGGATGATGGTAATAGTGTATATATGACAATCACAAAATTTGAAAGATTAAACTATTATAATGATGTTTTACCACAACTAGATGGTAAGAAAGGTATACTTTATTTAGATTCAGGTAATCACTTCCAAATAATGGAATAATTACCTGTTTTTTTAAATTAAGCATTAACTTGTACATATGATATTTACATTACCCACATAATTATTTTATATTATAATATAAGAATGCATTGTATGTTTAACATTAGAATGAGTATACTAATGAATATAGGAGTATTATATATGACAAGGAAGAAAAAAAGTAAAAGTAATAGTAAAAGTAAAATAGTAATAGTAATAAGTATAATAATAGTTTTAATATTAGCATCAGCAATAAGTTATGCCTTTTTTTCTACTACATTAAATGGCCAGGAACAAATAGTAAAAATAGGAACACTAGATCTAATATTAAATGAAACAAGTGAAGGTATAAGTTTGAATAATGCTATAGGTCTAAGTGATGAAGATGGAATGAGCTTGACAGGTTCTACTTTTGAATTAAAAAATAACGGAAATAAAGATGTAGATTATATAATATATTTAGATGATAATACTATAGGAGAAAATGATACAAGAATAGATGATAAATATCTAAAATATAATCAAATAAAAGTGGAACAAATAGTGGAGCAACAAATTTAACAAGTATAGGATCTAACCCTAATAGAATGTTAGATAGTGGAACAATAAAAGGAGGAGAAACCAATACTTATAGTTTAAATTTATGGATAACAGATGAAGTAAATGGAAATTATGGTGGTCAAGTCTTCAGTGGTAAATTAAGAGTTGAAGTAAGTCAAAAAAGGTCAACAGTTTCTGAAACATTATTTGCAAATCTTCCTAAAGAAAATATTAATACAGAAGATATAGACCAGACATTTATTATAGGAGAAAATCCTTCAAATTACATTTGGTATAGTGGCAAATTATGGAGAGCAGTATCAATAGACACAAGTAATAGTAGCGTGAAACTAGTAACGCAATGGAGTATAAGTTCTATACCGTATGACGATGATAGTAGTAACTTTGAAGGAAGTTATATGGAAATGTGGTTAAACGATACTAGTGTAGATGGATTCTTAGGTAATCTAAGAAATTATAAAAATTTTATAATAACAGATAGTAAATGGAATGTTACAACAATGAGTAATGCAAACAAACCCCCATCTGAAAGTGAAGGTGGAGTAATAATTGAAGATGCTGTAGGATTACTAAACCTTTATGAGTATACAATGAGCTATAATGATACAACTCCTAGTAATGGTTATTTAAATAATGGTATCAGCAGTTGGTTAATAACTCCAAGTAGTTCATTCCAAAATTGGTATTTTAGTAATGGGGGTAATCAATATTTTTCCAGAGTTTCTAGCAATATTGGAATAAGACCTTCAATAAATCTAAAATCTAGTATACAAGTAGCATCAGGAGCTGGAACAGAGGAAGATCCATATAGATTAGTAGGAGATAGTGACAGTAATCTACAGGGAACTAAGTTAAATACTAGATACAACGGGGAATATATTAACTTTGGAACAGGAGACAATAGTCTGTATAGAATAGTAAGTCACGAAAGAGAGGGATTGACTAAAATAACAACCGCAAGTCCCTTAAAAGAAAATGAAAATTTTAAAACTATAAATTTTGGAAATAATTCAAACTATTCACAAACTAATATAATAGGAGAATTTTTAAATGAAAACTATTTAATTAATTATTTAACGAAAGAAAACATAGGAATGATAGAAGATAATACTACATGGTATTTGGGGCGTGTAGAAGATGGTAACAATTATAGATTAGCAAAATACACAGATATAAACATGAACGCTTTAACAACTAATACCACGATTGCAAAAGTTGGGCTTTTAAGATTAGGAGAATTAATGTCGGGCCAATTTAACAGTTCTGAAAATAATTCTATTTACTGGTTAATAACGCCGTATGATTATACTTATGTTTGGTACCTGCATAATAGTAGCGTTGGTTATCATGGATCAAATACTATGAATGAGTACACAATTAAACCAACGTTTAATTTAAAAGCTAATGTTATCATAACAGATGGTAATGGTACTAAGAAAAATCCTTTTATCCTTAAACTAGGCTAATATAAATCAATATTACTAGTTTTCTTTTTGTTTAATTTGCATTTTATTGTCAATACTATTAATATGATTTACACAGTTATATAAATATGTTAAAATACAAGCAATGGAGGGATGTCTATGTTTCGTAAAAATAAAGATTCTGAATTAGATGTAAAATCTCTTAATAAATTTTTACATATTTCTAACAATCTTTTAAATTTTGTCTTTATCCTAGTTATTATTTTAGTGATACTTGTTGGAACTTATTTAATTAAAGAATGGAATATTCTTGGTATAATAGGAACAATTTTATCAGTAATATCTCCTGTTTTTATTGGCTTTGTTGTTGCTTGGTTACTTGATCCACTTGCTACTAAGTTTTCTCATAAAATGCCACGTGTTTTAGCATGTATTCTAACATACGTAATAATTTTTGGGGGTATAATTCTAATTTTAGTATTCACTGTTCCGACTTTTTCCAATAGTATCTCTGATATTGTTAATGTAGTACCAGATATTGTTGATAATGCTCAAGATTTTGCTAGTGATACTTTAGAAAATTTAGGTAATAGTAAACAAATAGAAGATTATAAAAATACTTTATTAAGTAAAATAGAAACTATGGGAACAAATCTTGCTAGTACTCTTCCTAATAGTATTTGGAATTTTGGTAAAGGATTAGTTAGTGGTGCAACTAATATAATATTAGGTCTCATGATAGGTTTCTATCTGTTATTCGATTTTCGTAAATTCCAAGGACATATTCTTAGTCTTATTCCAAGAAATTGGCACAATGGTGCTAAAAATTTAATGAGCAGAATTAATGGCAAACTTAGAAATTATGTCCAAGGTGTTTTACTAATCATGGTTTTAGTATTTATCACTCAGTCAATTGGCTTTTCTCTTGCTGGATTAAAGGCACCTTTTCTCTTTGCATTATTCTGTGCTATCACTGATGTTATTCCATACATTGGACCATGGATTGGAGGAGCTCCTGCCGTTATCGTTGGTTTTACAATAGATCCAACAGTTGGAATATTTTGTCTAATCTCTGTCTTAGTGTGTCAATTACTTGAAAATAATTTCTATCAACCATTAATAATGGGAAAAACTATGAGACTTCATCCTGTAACAATAATGTTAGGGCTCTTGCTTTTTAACTATTTCTTTGGTATGATAGGTATGATAGTTGCAACACCTTTAATTGCAACCATTAAGATAATTATTGAATTTATAGTAGAAAATACTACTTTAGGTAAAAAGTTTAATACCTATCAAGAAAATAATAAGAAAACAGTGAGAGAAACGAGTACAGAAGATAATCTTGAATTAGAGAGTTAATGAAGATGGTGAAAATTAACCAAGATTCTTTTGGAAGGCTACTTCTTTAGTTTTGTGGGGATACCCTTATCAGAAATTAAGGCCAAGCAGGATGGTACCGTATAAACACATTGTTTATGCTCCTACTAAGGTCTTTTTTATATATTATTAGGAGTTGGTTTTAATGAAAATATTTTTATTAGCAGGTAAAGCGGGGTCTGGGAAAGATTTATTAGGAAGTTATATGAAAAATAAATATGATTTTATAGGTGATAACACTTGTATTCTTCATATAACAGCACCTTTATATGAATATGCTAAGAATTACTTCAGTTGGGATGGAAATATGCAAGATAAACCAAGAGAATTCCTGCAAGAAATGGGAATAGAAATTATTAAGAAAAAACTCCATAAAGAAACCTTTCTAATTGATAGATTATGTGAAGATATTGACATCTTAAAACATTATTTTTCTGTTTTTATTATAACTGACGGAAGACTTAAAAGTGAGTTTAATGAATTAAGAAAAAGGTTTCCTGATATTAAGATTATTTATGTAAAGCGTAATAACTATGATAATAGATTAACTAATAAAGAAAAGAAGCATATTACAGAAACTGATATGGAAAACTATAAAGATTATGATTATATAATAGAAAATACTACCAAAGAACATCTTTTTGAGGAAGCCGATAAAATTATAGATTCAGAAAGAGAGGTTGAGTTACTTTGAAAAAATTAATCGCTATAGTTGGAATGAGTGGAAGTGGCAAAAGTGTAGCTACTACATATTTAGAAGATCAAGGTTATAAAAAGATCTATTTTGGAGGGGTAATTTATGATGAAATGAAAAAGGCAGGTATAGAAATTACTCCTGATAGTCAAAAAGTATTTAGAGAAAATTTGAGAAAAGAACATGGTATGGGAGTAGTTGCAAAAATACTTCTTCCTAAAATAGAAGAAGCCTATAGTAAAGGTAATACTGTCTTAGATGGATTGTATTCTTGGGATGAATATCTAATACTTAAAGAGAAGTTTATTGATTTAAAACTTATTTGTGTTTGCACAGATAAAAAAATTAGATATAATAGAGTTGAGTCAAGGCCTGATAGACCTTTCGGCCATGAAGATATTATTAAAAGAGATGTCGCCGAAATTGAAAACTCTGCTAAAGGGGGGCCTATCGCCTTTGCCGATTATTATATCTTAAATAATGGAGACCTTAATAGCTTTTATAATAGATTAGAAGAAATACTTGAAAGCATTGATAATGAAGAACAATAGTATTGAGGAGAACTACATGAAAGATGTAATATAGATAAGGTCAAAGGCAAAGAAAAAATTTATGGTATGCTAATGAGGCTGCAAATAACAATTGGTGTTAGTTCTTATGAAATAAAGAAATATATGCCTAAAGATATCATTGATAGATTACCTAGAGAAGAAGATATAAATCTTCATATAAATATAGATGATAATATAGAACAAGAAGGAGAGAAGTAATATGAGATATATGACTAGTAATGAAATTAGAAAGATGTGGGTTAAATACTTTGAAG
>CALVTA010000018.1 GCA_944359735.1 uncultured Bacilli bacterium
AAAATATTGAAAATCTTCTTTTTAATGTTATTCCTTCTATCTAACTCTTTACATCAAGTTTTTATGCGATTGCCTTATAATTGATATAATATTATTTTTGAAAGTTTCTATAGAAGTAATAAAAAAAACAGAATTATTATTCATTATTCTGTCTAACATACTTTTTAGAACTTCCATTAATAATATTATAAAAATCATCTTCTGATAATTGTTCCATTTTTCCATCAGATGTAATTTTAGCATATTCGATACTTATTAGCTTTTCTTCTTTATTCCAACGTCTAGCATTTGTTTCTAGTAATGATTTTAAAGATTCTTTTTGCTCTTTGGTTATGTTATCTGGAATATATACTACGCCAAAACCTAGAGACATATCTTGATAGTTATTTGTACTTCTTCTTGTTCCTAAAAATAAAGAGTACCCTAATTGCCCTAGTTTACTGATTGCTTCCATTGTATGAAGTTTATCTTCTTCATTTGGATTCTTGCCTTCTAATAAATGATAGAAACCTCCGAAAGACATGCCATGGTCAATACCTGAGCTTATAAAGTCTCCATTTTGTGTAATAAGATAGCCGTTAGCAAGTATGGAAATAAGTGATTTGTCTTCTTCTTCAATGAAAAATGTTTTTTCATTTTTACTTTTAAACTCTAGCATTTTTTTCACCTCTTCAACGAATATGTTTCATATTATATCATAAATTCACTAAATTTTAAACTTTTTTACTATTTTAGTGTTAAAATATTTTATATTATTATTTGAGGTGAATTTTATGAACAGACTTATAGATTTACATATTCATAGTAATTTATCTGATGGAGAACTCTCTCCTAAAGAAGTTATTAATAGAGCAGTTAATAATGGGGTTAGTGTTATTGCAATAGCAGATCATGATACAACTCTTGCTTATAATGATGAGTTGTTTAATTATGCAAAAGAGAATAAAGTTAAATTAATCACAGCTGTGGAGATTTCTACTAAAACTAACAAATGCGGTAATCATGTCTTGGGCTATAACTTTGATATTAATAATATGAAACTAAAAGAAAAGTTATATGCTATACGTAATGCTAGGCATATTTATTTACATGATGTTGCGACTAAATTAAAAGGGTTTGGTTATATCATTGATGTTGATACTTTAGATAAGATTGATGCTGTTACTAAAGCTCATATTGCTACTAATATTGTAGAAAATATAGGGAATAAAGAATTGCTATTAAAAACTTTTGGACATATTCCTAGTAAAGGTGAGTTTATTGAAACAATAATAAATGAAGGATGTCCTTGCTATGTAGAAAAGGAAGCTATTAGTCCTAAGGAAGCTAGTGATTTAATAAGAGAAGCTGGTGGTAAAGTAGTCCTTGCTCATCCTGTCTGTTATAAATATGAAGATGGATTAAATGATGACGATATATTAAACCTAGTTAAAGAAATGAATCCTGATGGTATTGAAGCTAATTATGTTTATTTAGATAGAAATGGTAATAAAATAAATGAAAGTACTCATTGGAATAACTTTGCTAAACATCATAATCTAATAACGACAATAGGTTCTGACTTTCATAAGAATGACGGTATTCACTCTGACATTGGTTTAATTAATGAAGATATTGTAGTAAATGATAATGAGATTAACTCTATTATTGATAATCTTTTAAATTAAGTTTTTCCACAAAAGCTGTGCAAAAACTTTTTTTATTATCTCCTTTCAATATTATAATCTTCTTCTTTCTTACTAGCTCTTATAACACTACCTTTTCCATACTTTTTAATAATGCTATCTATTACTTCCTCTACCTTATCTTCGACTTTCACATCAGATTCTTCAAATAAAGATATTTGACTAACTGCTTTCTCTTTTAAATCACCTAATCTTATTCCTATATTTCTAATTGAATCTTCTTTCCAGCTAGCTTCAAAGATTGTTTTAACTCCTTTATAGATTTCTTCTGTTACATTAGTAGGATTATCTAGCGTAATTTGGTGAGAATAGTTTTTAAAAAGGTTATTTCTATAAGTAACGGCAATAGTTCCTGTATATAGTTTTTGACTTCTTAAAGTAAAAGAGACTTCTTCTGTTTCGCTAAATAATATTTTTAATAAGTCTTCTTTTCTAGTTACATCATAAGGTAAGGTTCTAGAGATACTAATACACTTATTTTTAGCATTTCTAGGTTCTACTTTACTATAATCTATTCCTAATGCTGCTTCTTTAAAATAGTCTCCCTGGCTTTTAAAATGTCTTCTTAATAAACCTATATTAGCTTCTGCCAAATCTTTAATAGTATATATTCCTAAGTCATTTAACTTTTTAGCAGAACTTTTACCTAGCATAAATAAATCATTTACTTTTAAAGGCCACATTTTAGTTTCAATTTCATTTAAATAAAGAGTATGTACTTTATCTGGTTTTTCAAAATCACTTGCCATTTTTGCACATAGTTTATTTTCTCCTATTCCAACATTGACTGTGAAACCAAACTTTTCTTTAATTTCATCTTTTATTTTGTGAGCTAGAGATACATAATCATTACCATAAAGAAGTGAAGTTCCAGTAAGGTCAAGAAAACATTCATCAATGGAATATTGTTCTATTACTGGAGTATACCCCGATAAATAATTATATAATTTCTTAGACTGTTCTTTATAAAAAGCATAGTTAGGAGGAAATATTTGTAAGTTTTTACATTTACTTCTAGCACTGTATAATGTTTCTGCTGTTACTATTCCATATTTCTTAGCGATAGGACTTTTAGCAAGAACTATACCTCTTCTTGCTTTTTCGTCTCCTCCTATTACAGAAGGAATCTTTCTAATATCTTGTTTATAGCCATGATTTAAAAGATAAATAGCAGTCCAAGATAAAAAAGCATTATTAACATCGATATGAAAAATAATTCGTTGCATAGTTTTTCCTCCTCTTTACTCTATTATATAATACGTTAGTTCTATTTAAAAGAGAAAAAATAACCACTTAGTGATTATTATTTTCCCACAGTTACTGTGGATTATTGTTGTGGTTTCTCTTCAACAACACCTTCAATACTGCATATCATTCTTTTAGATAAGACCTTATTTGCTTCTTCTTGATTTCTTGATTTTATACTACCCTCATTATTTATTTTGCTTTGTAGATTTTGTATTTCTAATTTATGTTTTTCTATTTCTTCTTTATATTCTTCTATTTTCTTCATAGATTCTTCTGATATTTGCTTACAACTATTTTTATAATCTTTTGTATTTATTGCCGTAACTTTATCTTTTAAACTTCTTAAAAATTCAAGCCATAAATAACTTTTTACATATTCTTCTTTATTAGGATCATTGTTATATATACTTATTTTTGTATCATCTAGCTTATATAGTCTACCATTAACTTTAAAAATATAAGTATCCAAGCTTGTTTCTGCTACTAAAGCTTTTTGATAATCTAAAGATAACAAATGACTAGATAAAAACTTGCTTTGATTAATATTTAATTTTTTAACTTTTATAATAAAATCAAAGAATGTTGATATAGTAGCAGAATCTATAATAAGCTTTTCTGCTTCTATTTCTGTATTAGCTTCTTTTAAATCTCCACTTATAAATACAGTACCTGCTTTTATTTTCATATCTATATCTATTTCATTATTTTCTTTTAGAGCGAATGTTTTGTTATTAACTCCTTCTATATAAGTAGCATTAACATCTGTTAAATAAACTTTTCCATTTTCTACAAACAATTTATCAAATGCACAGTTTCTAAATATTACTTTGGTATCAGCATTTTTTGCTTTTATATTAAGTTCATAATCTAAATAACAGTTTTCAAAAATTATCTCTTCTATATTTTCTTCTAAATATTCAAAATATAGTATGTTAAGTATATCTTCTTGTTTTAGTTTTTGAACTCGTTTTTTGTCTTTATATTTTATATAAATTCTGCTATTGTCTTTTTCTCTCATATAATTATTACTCCTTTTTGATATTTATAATAATTACAGTAATTTATTTTGTCAATATGATAAAAAAGAAAAATAACCATTGCTGGTTACTTTACTCTACTAGGATTCATTATTTTAGTGAAGGTTCTACCTTTTTCTTCAATAGATTTATCTTCTTGTGGAAAATCTTCCATAAATTTAACCCATTTATCTCTTACTTCTTTATAAGATAGTTCACTTTTAATAGGATCTCCCATAATACATTCATCCCATATAACTCTATCATGCGGATAATCTCTACTACGAACTTCCTCTAATCTTTTTCCACAAGCGACACATTTACAAGTCCAATAAGTTCTATCTTCGTGCCTATCAGTAAAACCATTTTCAAAGTACCAAGCTGGATGAGAACATCTTTCTTGTTGTTCTTCTAATATTATACCTTGTAAAGCCATTACTTCTTTAGTAGATGAATCAAGTTCTTTTTCTATACCGAGATATTTTTTCATATTATCATCTTCAAGTAATTTTTTTCTTTGTCTAATTAATTTTCCCCTACTTACTTTTAACTCTAATAACTTATCTTCATATGATTTTAGTTCTTCATCTGTCATACTTAAACCCTCCTACTTATAGTATGCCTTATTTAACTATCTAAATCAAGTTATTACCAGTCATTTCGTCTGGTTTTTCTATATCCATATATTTTAGGATTGTAGGAGCGATATCTCCTAATTTACCTGTTTTTATTTCTTTAATATTATGATCTGTAATAATAAATGGAACAAGACTAGTAGTGTGAGCAGTTATAACTTCTCCTTTATCGTCTTCCATAATTTCAGAATTACCATGATCTGCTGTTACAAACATAATAAAGTTTTTTTCTTTACTTGCTTTATATAGTCTTCCCACATTTTCATTAACTGCTTTTACGGCTTCTACTACTTTATCAAATTTACCAGTATGTCCTACCATATCACAGTTAGCAAAGTTTAGAATGATTAAATCATATTTATCCATAACTTCTATTAGTTTGTCTGTTACTTCATAAGCGCTCATAGCAGGATACATATCATATGTTGCAACATCTTTTCTTGGTACGATTATTTTATCTGTATTAGGAATATCTTTTTCTTCTCCTCCATCAAAGAAGTATGTAACATGTGGATATTTACTAGCTTCTGCTATTCTTAGTATTTTTAGCCCTTTTGATGCTGCATATTCTCCTAATGTATTAGTTAGATGCATTGGTGGGAAAGCAGGAGTTGCCATGACTGTATGTTCTGGAGTCATCATAGTTACTAGTTTTACATTTTTAAAATCTACTCTTGGAAACTCTTTAAAGTCTTTATTAGTTAGAGCAGTGAAAGTTTGGGTAATACGGTCTGGTCTAAAGTTAAGCATTACCATACCATCATTTTCTTTAAGGGTTCCATCATCTATTAATTTAGCAGGAACAATGAATTCATCCATAATATTTTGTTTATAAGAGTCTTCTATATAATCTTTATATGAATCTATTTTTACTCCTTCTCCATGAACTAATAAATCATAATACTTCTTAGTAACATTCCACATTCTTTCTCTATCCATAGAATAATATCTTCCAGAAATATCTGCTAGTTTACCAAAGCCTAGTTCATTAAGTTTATTAGTTAGAGAATCTAGGAAGGTAAGAGCAACATCTGGAAGAGTATCTCTACCATCTAGAAATGCATGAACATAGACATTATGGAAGCTTTCTTTTTTACATAGGTCTAACATTGCAAAGAAGTGATTAATATGAGAATGAACTCCTCCATCACTTAATAAGCCAAATAAATGTAGGGAAGAATTATTTTCTTTACAGTGATTAATGATATCTAATAAGACTTTATTTTTAAAGAAACTACCATCTTCAATGGCATGATTAATTTGCATAAGAGGTTGGTCTACAACACGTCCTGCTCCTATATTTAAATGTCCTACTTCACTATTACCCATTTGTCCTGCAGGAAGTCCTACTGCTTCACCACTTGCTTCCAACGTAGTATGAGGATATTCCTTCCATAAATTAATAATGTTTTCGGGATTAGCTGCAATAACGGCATTACCTTTCTTTTCTTCTCTATATCCAAAACCATCTATTATTGTTAATAATACTTTTTTCATTTTTCACTCTCCTTAATATAATTGTTCATTTAAACAAAATATAGCATATATTGGTAAATACCTAACATTTTTCTTTGTTGAAAAGTTATTTTCTGTAATACGGAAAGCCTCTGTTACAATATATTTTTTCATAAAGACTGATAAACTCTTTACTTTAGAGCCTTGCTTAGTTGCAAGTTCTATAGGAATAATCTTACCCATTCTATTTTGAATAACAAAGCTAACTTCTGCTTTTCCTTCTGATTGATAGTAATATAGGGAATAACCTGCTTCTACTAAAGTATGAGCGATATGATTTTCATATAAGGCTTGCTTAACATTTTCATCTACTTTTAATCTATCTTTAGTTAAGTTATATCTCA
Source organism: uncultured Bacilli bacterium (assembly GCA_944359735.1). Taxonomy (GTDB): domain Bacteria; phylum Bacillota_I; class Bacilli_A; order RF39; family UBA660; genus Onthousia. The sequence goes on from CALVTA010000018.1 coordinate 6,444, forward strand.
TACTTAAAAGCCCATCATCTGGTAAATATAATTTAAAACTATCAAGTTCTCTACAACTAGATAAAGGGGACTTTGCTACTCTTATTTTATATGAACGATAGACTAATTGATTAGTTACTAGATAATTGATAGAATTCTCATACTCTTTAGCACGTCTACCATAACCTAAAACACCATATTGGAACTTTTTATTTTCTTTTTCTAGTTGTTTAGGAATACTTTCCATTACTTCTATACCACGCTCTATGTCTATTAAGTTTTTACTATTTAATAGTTCACTTTTATTAATATCAAAAACTCTTTCTTTAATACTATCTAAGTAGCCATAATGTTTATTAGTAGCGAAGGCATTTACTACTTCAGGAAGCCCACCCGTTATTAAATAATCATAAAAGTAATCTAGCGCTTTAGTATGAACACTACAACTGCGATGATTATCATAAGCATATCTTATTTTATCAGCTGTTTCTTTTTCTCCAATAGCCCATAGAAATTCTTCATAATCCATTTCCGTCATTATCTTATATTGAAATTCTTCTCCTCTAAACTTTAATAGAGAATCTCTACTTGATGTTATGGCAATAACATGATAATCATTTTTATCATAACCAAATAGTTTTATCCCTTTAATTATTTCTTCATCTGTAACGTTATCAAAGACTATTAAGGTATCATTTTTAAAGATAGGAACTTCTGATATTATACTTAAGGCTTCTGCTAGTCTTGTAATAGACCTTTCTTTTTTAAACAAGTCTTTTAAAATAGTATTATGGTCAGTATTAAAGTAAGCGACATATTGATAGTTTTGTTTACCAAAGTCTAAAGCTGTATAAGTTTTTCCTACTTGTCTTGTTCCAATAATTAATAATGGTTTTCTTATTAAATCATTTTTCCATTTTAGTAAGAACTTATTTATTTTTCGTTCCATTTAGTGTATTCACCTCCCACATCTTCTAATATAAGTATATATTTAATCTAATCTTTAGTCAATATTTTTGCAAAATAAAAAGACTACTACTGCTCGTCTTAATAGTTTTAATTACTGTCTAATAGCATCTTGATGAAATTCAAGACGAAGTTTATCAGCGACTGTGACAATAAACTCTGAATTAGTTGGTTTAGCTTTATCTATATCAACACTATGTCCAAAAATTTCTTCCATCAGTTGCCAATTACCGCGATTCCAGCTTACTTCAATAGCATGTCTTATCGCTCTTTCAACACGAGATACTGTTGTATCAAATTTCTCTGCTATATCAGGGTATAGTTCTTTAGTAATTCCACCTATTACTTCAGGATGTTCATAAAGTACTGTTATTCCTTCTCTTATATATTGATATCCTTTAATATGAGATGGTACACCTAACTCATGTAAAATCTTTGTTATTGATAATTGTAAGTTGTTATATTTCATATCAATAGTTTTCTTATCATAATCATTCTTACTACTACACTCTAATATTCTCTTTTCAAGTTCAGTTAATTCAAAAGGTTTCAATATGAAGTAACTAATACCTAATTCACTAGCTTCTCTTATAACTTCTTGGGTATTAAAAGAGGTTAGAACTATTACTTTTTTATTTAATTTCTTTTCTCTCATATCTTTTAAAACACTAATACCATCCTTATTAGGCATTATAAGATCTAGTAAAATAACATCATAATCATCTTGGTTATTTTCTATTAAATTTAGTCCTTCTAATCCATCATTAGCGGTAAGTGTAACTGCTACTTCTTTATTGTCTTTAAAGTACTCCTTTACCATTTTAACTAATTCGACATTATCATCAATCATTAATACGTTGGTCTTTTTCATTTTCTCTCCTTCCATATACTACCACGCATCTTAATTATATAACAGATAATAAAAATTTGATAGAGTAAAAAAAGAGAGAATTTGTCGAAAAAGAAAAAAGTTTTAATCTTTGATAGTTAAAACTTTGCCATATTGATCTCTTTCTAAAGTTGGTAGTGTTGTAGATATAGTAAACATTTTATCTTCGTCTGAATCTTCAAATGTATATCCATCTTTTTCTACAATTTCTTGTATATAAGATTTACGATAAAAAATATACTCATCATCTTCTTTCACAAAATATAAAATAGGATCATTAATATTTCTTAAAAAGTGCATAGAATTATTTAGCTTTATTCTGTTTAAGTTTAGGGATTCTAATTGATTAAAAAGATTTTCATATAATTCAATATTGGTAAGATCATTTGCATAGTCGATTGTTGTTCCTAAATCAGTAAACAAATGATTGTTAGCACTGTTTTCTATATCAGGTGTAATTACTTCTACATATAATTCAGTAGCTCCCTTTTTTAGAAATTATTCAACTTTTTCTATTTCTTTACTTACCTCTTCTATCGCTTTTTCTCTAATTTTTACTGTTTCTTCTTTATTTGGCATAATTCTCACTTCCTTAGCTTTTTATTGTAACTTATCAAGAAACTCTTGTAAAGAAGAAAGTTTTAAAGATATTCCTCCTAATAGAAAGCCGTCTATATCTTTAACTTGTTTCAATTCATCAATATTATTTTCATTAGCACTACCACCATATAAGACTTTTTTATGATATGTTTCTTTTAACATAGTAGTTACTTTTTCTATATCTTCGTTAGTTGGAACAATACCTGTACCTATGGCAAATATTGGTTCATAGGCAATGATAAAGTCTTTAGATTTATCTATATCACTTAGTAGATAGTCCATATCTTTTTTGATTTTATCAACATAAGTACCGCTTTCATGTTCTTCTTTAGTATCTCCTATACAGATAATTGGTATTAAGTCATTAGAAAAAGCTTGTTCTAACTTTTGCTTACTTATCTCAAGATTTTCATTCATCTTAGTAGTTCTTTCACTATGGTTAATTAAAGTGTAAGTCGCACCCAATGACTTAATGGCTTTAGCACTAATCTCTCCTGTATAAGCACCCATTGCTTTACTACTTACATCTTCTGAAGCATATGTTATGTTATCTTGTATTAATGGTAAGTAACAGATGCTAGGTATTAGAATCATTTCATGATTATAGGTATTTAAGTTTTTATAATCCTCTAAATAATTTAATATCTCTTTTTTAGTAAAATTACTCTTGTGATTTAAGGCTACTATCATTTTTCTTGCCATCCTTCCATTTGTTTTTAAGTTTTTCCACAAATTTTGTGGATAAAGATTGTTTCTTATTGTGTTTAGTAATCGCTACTTTATAAACTTCTAAGACAGAATCAGCAAAACTTGATAAAGAATATTTTTTAATAGAGGCTTGGGCTTTATCTGTCAAGTTTTCTAGTTCTAGTTTATTGGTAGATAATTCATCTACTATTTGTATACATTCTTTTTTATCTTTAAAAATACGGCCATTAAAATTATCTACAACAACACTTTTAAAGGCGTCATCATCTATACAAACAACGGGAAGTGAAGCTGCTAGGGCTTCTATTACTGTTAGACCTTGTGTTTCTGTAGTTGAAGCAGTTATAAAAGCATTGGCAACATGATAATAATTAGGCATATCTTCCCACGGTATTTTTCCTGTGAAAGTCACTCTTGATGCTAAATTTCTTTTTTCTACTTCTTTTTTATATTTTTCTTCATCAGGGCCATATCCTACCATTAAAAGTTTTATATTTTTATTTTTAGTCTTTTCTATAACATCAAAAAGGAATGGTACATTTTTCTCCTTAGCAAGTCGCCCTACAAATAATATAACTAAATCTTTTCTTTTATAACCTAAATCATGTTTTAATTTTAAAACTTTTAATTTATCACTATTTTCTTTATAAAATCTAGAAGCATCAAGTCCTGTAGGAACAATATAAATATCTTTATCATAATGGTATTCATCTCTAAATAGATGATATGTTTTTACAGTAGGAACAATAAAAGCATCAGCAGTATTATCACAATAGAATTTACTAAGATACTCAACAGCCTTTTTACATCCCATATCAAAATATTTATGATTCCTAGAAACATAATATGTGTAATCTTTATACATAGTATGATAAGTATGAATTAAGGGAATATTATATTGTTTAGCGAAAAGTCTCGCAAATATACCCATACATAATTCTGTATGTGAATGTATTATTTGTAAATCCCATGATTTTATCTTGTTAATTACTTTTAGAGGGTAGATACTAGACATTCTATAATCATAAATTCCTAATGGTATACCTGGTACTCTTAGTACTTTTTGTTCTTCATCATAATTATAGGTTTTCGAATCTTGGCCTACTGTTACAACATATACAGTATGTCCTTTTTGTTCAAGGGCTTTTTTTAATGTTTCAATACTAGTGGCAACACCATTGACATAAGGTGGATAAGAATCTGTAAATAAACCTATACGCATAAAGTTTCCTCCTTTAGTAATATTCTATTTTTCAGAAATATTTCTTAGACCTGGTAAATCTTTGCCTTCTAAATATTCTAAGGTTGCACCCCCACCAGTAGAAATATGATATAACTTATCAGTTACATGGCAAGATGTAACCGCTGCTACTGTATCTCCTCCTCCTATAACTGTTTTAGTATTAAGAGTTGTTAAGTAATTTAGGATACTGTTTGTACCTTTGACATAGTTTTTAAATTCATATACGCCTAATGGGCCATTCCAAAGAACTGTTTTGGCTTCCTTTAAATTATTCTTAAAAATGTTAATTGTATTTGGGCCTATATCCAATCCCATTTCTTCTGATGTCAATTCTGTTATATCCTTAATACTACCTTTTGTATCCTCATATTTATTATTACAAACAATGTCTACTGGTAATACTATTTTGCTAGGATATTTTTTTAGTATTTTTTTACAAAAATCGAGAGATTCTTCATCAAAGAGCGAATTACCAATATTATAATTTTCAGCTTTTAAAAAAGTAAAAGCCATTCCTCCACCAATTAAAAGTTTATCACATTTTGTAATTAAGTTTTCAATAAGTCCAATTTTATCACTGACTTTTGCTCCACCTAATATTATTATAAATGGTCTCTCAGGGTCAAAAAGATAAGATAAAGCATTTAGTTCTTGTTCTACTAAGAGTCCAATACCACTTGGCAAGTAAGTGCTAATACCAACATTAGAAGCATGAGAACGATGTAAAGTTCCAAAAGCGTCATTAATAAAAATATCACCTAAACTAGCCCAATACTTAGCAAGGTCCATATTACAACTACTTTCTTTTTTCTCATTTAAATCTTCATATCTGGTATTTTGAATTAATATTATATCTTTATTCTTCATTTTAGAAATAGAATTTTCTAATTCTTCACCTCTTGTTTCATTTATAAATGAGATTTTCTGATTTAAAAGTTCACTAAGTCTATCTGTAACTATTTCAAGGTTATTTTTTGTTTTGTCTTGCTCACTTTTTATTCTTCCTAAATGAGACATTAAAATTATTTTAGCATTGTGATCTAAAGCATACCTTATAGTTGGTATACTCTTTTTAATTCTTGTATCATCTTTGATTATACCTTCTTTAATGGGAACATTAAAGTCACATCTAATTATTACTTTTTTATTTTCAATATTAAAATCACGAATTGTTTTTTTCATATTCTACCTCCCATAATAAAGTCAAGTAATTTCTACAAAAAAAATTAACTTTATTTTCTATTTTTTATTTTAAAGTTTAAATTGTATTAAACTTTATACCTATTTTTTTAAATTAGGATACACTGAAAATAACTAACCATACTTTTTAATTAGAACGTTTGTATGTTTAGACTCATAATTTACATTATAACTTAGTGGATTATTAGCCAATGTTATTTTCATATATGCCCATCCTCCCATATCATTCTGTATTGATAATTTTCTTACCTACATAAACTCTTTTATCCGGCATTATATGAAACTGGCCTTAGATATTCTCCTATTCTAGCTCTTGGCCTATGGAAAAATTTTACTAAATTCCACTTTCATATAATATCACTGTTCTATTTCTAGTTCAGTGAATTAAAATAATAATCTTTTATTATCTTAATTCACCAAACTAGATTAAGTGACATTAATTACTTAATATACAACTTTCTCTTATGGCTTTTTCTTCATCAAATGAATCTTTATTTTTTACCAGAGCCATTAGTATATATACAAATTTTCTTATTATTGCATTTATTGAGATTATTTTTGTTAGCGGTCTTTCTCTTTCTGTGATATAATAATTATGCAATTGCATAAAGAAAGAATTCTTTCCAACAAGTGCTATACCAGTTTGTTTAAGGTTTCGTCGTAAAATTGGTCTGCCTCGTTTGGAAATGTGTTTCTTTCCTTTTTTTTGCCCACTTGACGTCTCCTTTAAACTTAAACCACTCATTTTTAACACTTGTTTTGCATGATCATAATTATTTAAATCTCCTGTTTCTGCAATAATTCCTATCATACTCATATATCCAATTCCATCTATCTTAACCGCTTCTTCTACATAGTCTATCTGACTTGCTAATTCTATTAATTCTTTTTTTATTTCTTCTATTTCATTTTCGAGTTCAAGATATCTGGTATATAGATATTTTATTTCTTTTTTTGTATACTTATCTGGATTTATTCCACTCGTTTTTTCACTTAATTCTTTTATTCTTCTTATACTTGCTTTTCTTGCATAAGGATTCTCTTTAGTTATTAACTTAGTGAATTCATCCATACTCATTTCTTTAATATCACTTGGTAATAATGTATTTTTATAAATAGGTTTTATCCCCACAGAATCTATTTGATATACATGTTCCATCTCTGGAAAATATTTATCGTTCCATACATGTATTTTATTTTTTATTCTATTTAATTCTTTTTTTATATCTTCATATAATCTATATCCTGAATATATATCTTGATATAGTTCATCTCTTTCTATTTTTTTGACATACTTTCCTTGTGATGTTAACCTTGCAATTAGTAATGCATCTACTGGATCGCTCTTTATTGGTTGCTGATCATAACTACCTTTTTCTTGTTTTACAGTTTGTGTTGGCATTAATACTGTCTCTAGTCCACAATCAACAAAGTATTTATTAACATTTAACCAATAATGCCCTGTAGGCTCAAATGCTATTATTACATCATTTTTACCTGTTTCATACATTGATGCAGTAATATTACATCCAATAACATCTAAATTCTTAGTCCTGTCAAACCAAACTTTCTTATACACCTCCATTCCTCGGTAATCGCAGAATCTTGCACAACAATTTGTTTTACCTATATCTATGCCACAAATTAATGTGTCTTCTGTAATTCTTCCTATTTTTTCATTAACTTCATTGACTCTCATAATTTAATCCTCCTCTAGTCTAATTCTAGCATTTTTTTGTAGAATTTAACTATCTGATTTTATTATAAGAGTCTCCTATAACAATTTTAGCTTTTTTCTTACCTTTTTTCAATATACTGTTTACTATATAACATTTTTGTAATGAATTAAATTTTATTATATATAAAATTTAATCATAAAAACTCTTTTGATTTTATTTTAAATAAATTTCAAAAGAGTTTGTAAACATTTAAACTATTTTTACTATATTTCTATTTTTATAATGGTTTCTTATAATAAGAATAATTATTATTAATGCTAATATTATAAAAAATATAATTATACTCACTATATAAACAGGGAATTCTTTTGTAACTGTTATTTTGTAATCTGTAGTAGATCCATCTTCTGCTGTTACTCTAATAGTTATAACTGATGAATCTTTTAAATTATTGTTATTTAAAACTTTATATTTTGCCTTATTATCAGATAACATTATCTCAAAATCTAGCTTATTTTGAAAATAAGGTATTTGCAAATTATAATTTTTTTTCTCTTTATTGAATTTAAATTCTATATTTTTTATACCTATATTTTTTATGCTACTATTATTTGATAATACTTTTGCTTCTCTATTAATAATTATTACATAATTCGTATTATTACCTTCATCATTTGTCAGTTTAATATTATATGTGTTAGTTCCTACTTTTAACTTTTTTTCTCCTTGAACTACTACTTTAGTATTTGTGCTATCTGGTATATAACTAATATTAGGTACTTCAATATCATAAGGTACAGTAATATTATAACTATATATTCCTGGCATTATAATTATACTTCTTTCAGCTATTGTAAGAGTACTTAACTTAGGACTATTTAATAAAGATGGTTCTCTTGTAACAACTAAACTATAAGTTCTTGTATTGTTATTTGCAGATGTAATTGTTATATTAATTCCATTAGCTCCATATTCTAATGGTATTTTATTATTGACCAAGTTTATATTAGAAGTAGATTTATCTGATTTTAAAACTCCATTTAAAATTATATGATCATTTTGGGTTGTACTCTCATAATATAATGTATTAGGATCAAAAACAGAATTTAAATTATGTCCTTGAAGAGATAATAATAATAATTTATTCTCTTGGTTTTTATCAAAAATTATAGTCTGACTTATATTTTGTGTTGACGTTGCTGTTTTTTTTTGTGAAGTGTCACTTTTAACTAAATTTTTAGTTTGATAAGAAATACTTATTTTATCACTATCAATACTATAATTATTATTTAAATTAGTTTTAAAGTATGCTGTAAGAACCGCATTATTATCTATATATGCGGTATTTAAATCATAATCAAAATTGTAACCATCACTATTTATATTTTTTATATATGAGTTTTTCTCTATATGATCTAATTGAAAGGATGAACCAAAAGAAAATGTTCCTTTAATATTTTGAACTTTTACATTATCATTTGATTTGGAAAGACGTAGTTGACATTTTACTAAATCTCCATCAGCTACTACTTTATCACAAACAAAGTCACTACTAGAAGTACTAGCATGTGTAAAAGTTGGGTTTATTAAAAATGAACATAATATTACTGCTATTATAGTTATATTTTTTTTCATTTTTATCACTCCATAATAGTCTACTTGTTGATTATATCATTTTTTTGGCTGTATAGCCATTTTTTTCGACAAAAAAAAGATGTGCTGTACACATCTTTACATACTATAAGTTAACAAAATATTTAGCTACTCTAATAAATTGAGCGGTATAACTCATTTCATTATCATACCATGACACTACTTTAACTAGTTGTTCTCCATCTACTTCACTAATTGAGGTTAGTAGACTATCAACAAGACTTCCATAGCACATACCAATTGTATCACTTGAGACAATTGGATCAGTTGTATAACCTAAAGTTTCATTAGCATTCTCTTTAAAAGCATTGTTGATTTCTTCAACAGTTGTATTCTTATTTAACTTCAATACTAAATCTACAACAGATCCTGTAGTTACAGGTACTCTCATAGCGGTTCCTTCCATTTTTCCTTCAAGATTAGGTAATACTTTACCAATAGCAGAAGCTGCTCCAGTAGATGCTGGAACAATATTAGCAGCACTAGCTCTACCACGTCGAGCATAAATTCCTTTTTTATGGGCAACATCTAAAGTAGCCTGATCATTTGTATAAGCATGAACTGTTGTCATATAGCCTTGTTTGATTCCAAAAGTATCGTCTAGCACTTTTAAAACAGGGGCTAAACAATTAGTTGTGCAACTAGCTGCTGATATAATTAATTCATTACCATCTAAAATATCATGATTAACATTATAAACAACTGTTTTGACATTTCCTTTAGCAGGAGCTGATATAATTACTTTTTTTGCACCTGCATCGATATGAGCCATCGCTTTTTCTTCACTAGTAAATAGTCCTGTACATTCTAAAACTATATCAATGTCTAGGTCCTTCCAAGGTAATAGCCTCGGATCTTTTTCAGCATATACCTTGATCTTTTTATCACCTACTATGATATTGCTATCATCAAATGATATTTCAGTTTCTCTATATCTTCTGTGTGATGTATCATATTTTAATAAATAAGCAAGTTGTTCAGCATCTGTTAAATCATTAATGGCTACTACTTCCATCTCAGGATCTTCATCTAGTAGTCTAAATGCTAATCTTCCTATTCTTCCAAACCCATTAATTGCTACCTTTTTCACTATTATTCCTCCTCTTCTTTTGGTACAAAAATACCATTTTCTTTTTCTATAACTTTAACTGGAGAATCTTTTTCTACTCCATTATTGTAGGCTAAAACCATAATTGCAATAAGAACAATAATAAATATTCCTATAAATATTAGCATTGTGCTCATTCCAAAACCTCTATTATTCAGTTTAACCATTTTATCACCTTCTTATTAAATTATTTCAACAGCGGCAAATTTATTTATTATTTCTTGATATATTTGATACCATGAATAAACTCTAATTACATTTTTTCCTGTACACCCTTGGTTATATGGAGCATCAAATACCATAACAGGTATTATCTTCGAGATATCATTAACATTGCTAGCTTTATCTTCAATCATCAAATCAAGACCTATATTTAGGCTCTTTTCTCTTTTATTTTTACTATTGATAATTAATTCATCATATTCAATGTTATATTTATTGAGCCATGATTTTACATAATAATCGATCATACCACTATATTGATTAGTTAAATACTGATTATCTCTTGCTGATAAAATTATAATCTTATGTCCTGCTTTTCTTAGTCTATGAATCACTTCACTAGCATAAGGGCGAGGTGGTATAGCGATTAGAAGGTCAAAAATGTATTGTCGCCAAAATTCATTATTTTCCTCACTACTTAAATAAAATTGTTCTTCCATATAGTAACCTTTGGGATTAAATCCTCGGTTTATATTCTGTTCTAAACAGAATTTTGAACCACAGGCAAAATGCCATTCTGCTACATCATTTAATACGCCATCTAAATCTACACCTATACGCATTCTAACCAATCCCTTCTATTTTTATTTTATCAAAGGTTATAAAAAAAAGAAAGAGATGTATATAAATTTGACACTAAAAAGGTAACTCCCAAGTTTGACAGTTTTAATTTTATTTTGCTCGTAAAGCCTTATAAAATCAAGAAAAAATCCAATTTATACAGTGCGTACGTTTTGCGTAGTATTGATTTGTAAGCTAAACTTTGATAGAATTAATATTAGATTTAAGATATTAAACTAATAATTTAACAAACACTAGTAACTATAAGGCTTTAAACCATGCGTAGTGAAAATTTTCAAATTTTTTCGTATTAATTTTGAAAAAAGAAAAACATACGCATTTTTTTGATGGGGCAAATTCCTTATGAATAAAGGCAAAAACAATTATTTCATGTTCAAAACTGTCAAAGTCAGGATTTTATCAAAGGTTATAAAAAAAAGAAAGAGATGTATATAAATTTGACACTAAAAAGGTAACTATTCAGACTATAACATGCAAAAGTAAAGAGTAATTATATCAAAATTGCTCTTTATTTTTGCGAATAATACATTATTATTAAATATATCTTTAATGGATTCAAAAGGATTAATCTTTCTTTTAATAGATGTTTT
>CALVTA010000019.1 GCA_944359735.1 uncultured Bacilli bacterium
TACGTCCTGTTGTTTTCTTAAAATCTAGCATCAAGATAATAGATGGTGATGGTAGTGTTTCTAATCCATATATTTTACAGAAATAAGACTTTAGATACAATAATATTATTAAAATTGAAAATTTAGAAACATAACAAAACTGTAATAAAATATGCAGTTTTTTTGTGATATATTTTTAGAGAAAGGAGATTTTTATGGAAGTTTTAAAAATTAAAAATTTAAAAAAATATTATGGTAGTAATAATAATATTACAAAAGCCTTAAATAATATATCATTTACAGTTGATAATAATGAATTTGTCGCTATTATGGGGGCATCTGGATCTGGGAAGACAACTTTGCTTAATACTATTTCTACAATAGATTCTGTTACTAGTGGTAATATCATTATTAATGGAATTGATATCACTACTCTAACTGAAGAAGAACTTTCTGATTTTCGAAAAGAGAATCTTGGTTTTGTCTTTCAAGATTTTAATTTACTTGATACTCTAACTATAAGAGAAAATATATCACTATCTTTAATTATTAATAAAGAAGACAAAAGTAAGATAGATGATTTAGTCTTAAATATTAGTAAAAAATTAGGAATCAGTGATGTTTTAGATAAATATCCTTATGAGGTAAGTGGGGGACAGAAGCAAAGATGTGCTAGTGCTAGAGCTCTTATTAATAATCCTAAACTAATATTAGCAGATGAACCTACTGGAGCTTTAGATTCTAAAAATGCTAGAGTTTTACTAGAAACATTTAAAGAGATGAATGAAGAATTGAATGCTACTATTCTAATGGTTACACATGATGCATATTCTGCAAGTTATGCAAAACGTGTTTTATTTATTAAAGATGGTAAGATATTTAATGAAATAGTAAAAGGCAAGAAAAAAAGAGATGAGTTTTATGATGAAATTATAGATGTTCTAACTCTACTTGGAGGAGAAATAGAAAAATGTTAAGAAAACTTGCTATAAGTAATGCCAAAAGAAGTATTAAAGATTATTTGGTCTATGTAGTTACTATTACTATTGCCTTTTCTTTAATGTTTTCTTTTAATCTTATCTCTAATTCTAAAGATATATTAGATCTTTCTGATATGATGAAAAACTTTCGTATTGCTATGATCTTTGTTAGCTTAGTAGTATGTTTTGTTTTAGGATTTCTAATCAATTATATGATTAAATTTATCTTTAAAAAAAGAAGTAAAGAATTTGGACTTTATTTGTTACTAGGAATTAAGAAAAAAGATATTTCCAAAATGTTTATCTTAGAGAATTTAATACTTGGTTTTATATCTTTAATCTTATCATTCTTTATAGGTATTTTATTAAGTACTATAATATCTAGCATTATTTTAAATATCTTCAATGCACCTTATATTGTTAAATTACCTACTAATTATTTAGTACCAATTCTTTTATCTTTGGTTTACTTCTTATTAATTTATTTAGTAGTATTATTTTTAACCAAAAGACGAATTAACCGTCTTAAAATACATGATTTATTGTATTATGATTCTCTTAATGAAAAAAGTAAAGTAACTAAAAAGAAATCTTTAGTCAATTTTATAATATCTCTTATCCTTATTATCTTTGGTTTGTTTATCTTTAATAATGAATTTAAAGGTATAGGAATAGAACCAAATACTTTATTAGTCTTATTATCTATTATTCTTTTAATTATAGGTATTTACTTATTTATTTCATCATTCTCTGATACTATTCAAAGATTTATTTTAAAACATAAAAACCTTAAATACAATAAAGACAATCTCTTTGTGGCAAGACAATTTAATGCCAAAGTTAAAACATTGAATTTGTCTTTAGGAACATTGTCTTTATTAATAACTTTAACTGTTGTGTCTTTAACTTTCTCCTTAATGTTTAACTCTATATTTGAGATTCAAATAGACACATCAGCTCCTTATGATGTTACTATTATTGATGATGAGGAGAACTTTAATAAATACATTGATCATATAAAAAAAGATTATGAAATAGAAGAGATATTTATTTATCATGAATATTTTAATGATATAAACTATGTTAATGATAACTTAAGTGAAGATTACCGTGGTTGGCGTGGTACCGACACTTATTTAAAACTAAGTGACTATAATAAACTTTTAGAACTTAAAGGAAGAGATCCCATAACTTTAAATAATGATGAATATTATATTCATTCATCTAATAGTAGTTATGATGGTATTGTGGATATTATTGATAGTTTAGATACTATTAAAGTAGGAATTAAGTCTTTAAAACTAAAAGGTATTACTGATTCTTATTATACTTCTAGTTGGTCTTTTGGTAATGGCTTTGTTATTGTTGTACCAGATGATATTGTTAGTGATTTAAAAGAAGAGTCTGATACTTTAATAGTAGATACTAAAAGTGATACTAAAGAAGAGTTAAATAATGAGCTTATTAATATCTTAAATAACGATATCTGTGAAACTGATCCTGATACTGGAACGACTTATTGTTATGCTAGTGCAAATGTTTTTGTAAAAGGTTATTACATGGCTACAAATAAATCTGTTATGACTATTATGGACTTTACCCTATTTTATTTAGCCTTTATTTTTACTATTGTCACCGGAACAATAATTGCTGTTCAAAGTATTAATGATGCTGTTACTTATAAAAAGTATTATGATACTTTAAATAAATTGGGCCTTAGCAAAAGAAATATTTTAAGTACTGTTAGAAAACAATTACTTATTTATTTCTTATTTCCAGTAATATTACCATTCATTATTAATTTCTTTATTACAACAAGCCTTAATCATGTTTTTTCACCTTTCCTTGCTACCAATACTGCCTATTTATCATTTATTTTATTAAGTTCAGGATTATTCTTAATTATTTACCTAATCTATTACTTAATTTCCTATTTCTCATTTAAAAGATGTTTGGAGTATTAAATTATGAAAAATAGTAAGTTATTTATTAAAATAGTAACAATTATTATTACTATTTTTCTTGTTTCTTTTATAATTTATGCAGTTAAAATAGGACTTTTAGAAGATAAAGAAGTACTTGTTTCCTATATGAATTCTCTAGGAGTTATCGCTCCCTTTTTCTTTCTTTTCTTGCAAGCTTTCCAAGTAGTGTTTCCTGTTATTCCAGGTGGTGCTTCCTGCCTTGCTGGAGTACTTGCTTTTGGCCCCATAGCAGGTTTTATCTATAATTATATAGGTTTAACTATAGGCAGTATAATAGTCTATCTATTATCTAAAAGATATGGCCTTAAAATAATATATAAATTATTTGATCAATCTTTAGTAAATAAATATCTTCAATATATTAGAAATAACACCTTTAAAAAGATATTTTTTCTAGGTATATTAATACCGGGTGCCCCAGATGATTTATTATGCTATATTGCAGGTATTAGTAATATTGGTATAAAAGAATTCATACTATATATACTGCTTGGTAAACCTTTAACCCTAATATTCTATAGTATCTTTTATTATGCACTTTAATATTGACTAAAAAGTTTTACCTCTATAAAATAAATATTGGAGTGATAAATATGAGAATTAAGATTAAATATATATGTATAGGAGATATTTATCAGAAAAAAGTTGAAAGAAAAGAATTTAGCCCTGGAAAATATGGAACAAATGTTACCAGTATTCCATATAAAAATGATGCTATATTGATTAAAATGGGTAGTGGTTATGTAGATATAGATACTATAGAAAATAAAAGAGCTTTAAAAGAAAAATATAATGAAGTTAATGCTTTGGGTAATTTTCGTAATGGGTGTGGTATTTTAAGGGACACTATTCCTTTTGATGATAATGAGGGATCTTTATTTGTAGATTATGAGAGTATAAAAGATATCGCCTGTAAATATCCATCTGTTTCCTTTAAAACTTTAAAGAAAGCAAGAATTAATGATGGAAAGAATATTAATCGTTGAAGATGATAAAGTAATTAGAGAAGAGTTATCTATTCTTTTAACCAAAAATAATTATGATGTTAGTAGTACTACAGATTTTCTTAATATAGAGAAAGTAATAAAAACTACCAATCCTATTTTAATTCTTTTAGATATTAATCTACCTAATACTAATGGTTATGAAGTAATCAATAAAATAAAAAAAGTTACATCTAAACCCGTTATTTTTGTAACTAGTAGAAATACTTTAGAAGATGAATTAAAAAGTTTAAAAAGTGGTGGGTATGATTTTATTACTAAGCCTTATAATAAAGAGTTATTACTTCTAAAAATTAGAAAGTGTTTAGATGAGTATAATCCTAAACATCATAAAGAATTAGTAGTAAATGGAGTAGTATTAGATTTACATTTATCTAAGATTAAATATCAAGATAAAGAGATAGAACTAACAAGAAATGAGTTTTTACTTATGTATTATTTATTCTTAAATTATCCTAATATCCTAAGTAAAGATATGTTAATAGAGTATTTATGGAATGATAAATTTTATTTAGATGAAAATATCTTAATAGTTAATATTAATAGATTAAGAAATAAACTAAGAGATATTGGATTAGATGATTTTATTAAAACAGTAAGAGGTGTTGGTTATAAGTTATGATATTTTTAGAGTTTTTAGAAGAAAAAATATTTTTTATAATAGTTAGTTTAGTCTTTACTTTATTTCTTAGTATCTATCTATTATTAATAGATACTGATTTAAGTCTAATTATTTTACTAGCAGTACTTATTATATTATTTATCTTTATATCTTTACTGATAAGTTATTTATATATTAAGAAAAGATATAAGAAAATAGTTAATTTAGTGGACTCCTTAGATGAAAAATACTTAATTAAAGAAGTAATAGATAAGCCTAAGAATTTAGAGAATAAAGCCTATTATCATGCGTTAGATAAGGCTTGTAAAGCTTTAAATGATAAGTTAAGTGATGTAGAAAATTCTAAGGAAGAATATCTTGATTTCTTAGATAGTTTTATTCATGAAGTTAAAACACCAATTTCTGCTTTATCTCTATATGCTGATAATAATAATGATGAAAAGATGAAAGAAGAAGTTTTAAAGATTAGTAGACTAGTAGATAAAATGTTATTTTATGCTAGAAGTGATGTTGTAGAGAAAGATTATTTCATTAAAGAGGTAACTTTAGCAGATCTTGTTCATCCTGTTTTATTAGAATATAAAAATTATTTACTTAATTATTCATTTAGAGTAGAAGTTAAGAATTTAGATAACTTATCTGTTTATACTGACATTAAATGGTTAAATTTTATAATAAGTCAAATACTTAGTAACTCTTTAAAATATCAAAATAAAAAGAATAGATTAGTTAGAATTAGAGGAATTGATAATAAGAATAATATAAAATTAGAAATATATGATAATGGAGTAGGTATAAAAGAAAGTGATTTAAGTAAAATTTTTGAAAAAGGTTTTACTGGTAGTAATAGAAATAAAAAGAATGCTAGTGGTATAGGACTTTACCTTACTAAAAAACTCTGTGATAAACTCGGAATTGATATTAAAATAGAGTCAGTTTATTTGAAATATACTAAAGTTATTATTACTTTTCCCAAAGGAAACTACTTTATAAAATAATAGCAGTTCCTTTTACTTTAAAATCTTTATAAAATTTAAGTTGTCTCACTAATCTAAATAAAGCCTCATCTTTACCTTTTGCTTCTAACATTATATCTATATCAGTATTAAGAGGTTTTAATAGTTTAAGAAACTTAATAAAAGAATTATAATTTAAATAAATACTATGATTTCTTTTTTGTTTAGAGTTTAAGGGAGTAGAGAAATGCATTTTAGGATTAAGATTAGTATTTTCCCAAGTCTTTATAATTCTAGGCAATAATCTATCAATCTTTTCACTTTTCTCATGGTTACATATAAAGTGATGATAATCTAAAACCATTGGTATATTTAACTTTTCACAGATTAATAAAGTATCCGTGACTGTATAAGTTTTATCGTCATTTTCAAGAATTATTAGATTCTTCAATTCATTAGATAATCTATTAAAATTAATTTTAAATCTTTCTAGAGCTTCATCTTTAGAAGGCTTAGAACTGCCTATATGTAATATACACTTACCATTTATACCTAATAAATTAAATATTTCTAAATGAAACTTTAATATTTCAATACTATTATCAGTAACATTATCTTTTTCACTTGTTAATAAGCAAAATTCATCAGGATGAGTATCAATTCTAATGTTATATTTGTTTATAATTTCTTTTAGTCTAATAAATTCATCTTTAAATATATCTTTATAATCTATATTAATATTTGGATGAGTAACTAAAGGAAACATAGTATGAGTCATACGATAGAATTTAATTTTATTATCGTGATTATACTTTAAGACTTTTTCAAAATTTCTAAAGTTTAATTTTATTTTTTTAGTCAATAAATCTATTCCTTTATCATATTCATGTTTAGAGAACTCTTTAAAAGTTAATGTATGAGAATATATATCTAAAAGAGTAGGGGGATTACCTACATAACCTAAATTTATTTTCATTAAAATTTCACCATTTATAGTTTTAATAATTATTAACTTTTTATACTTTATATTTATAATAGTTAATACTAAAAAGTGCTAACTGGTTATAAAAGCAGTATTTGCGAGAAGAGAAATTTTTAGATTATATGCAGATATACATTAATCCTTTACTTTTTATTTTTGTTCTTTTATAATAGGTGATAAGAAAGACATCTAGTAATATAAGAAGATAAAAAGTATGGAAGTTTTTAAATAATTTCTCCCTTATCAAACAAATTATTCCACACTTAAAGTGATTAGTACTAAGATTTAATCAAAAACAGGAGGAGTTAATTTATGTTTAGAAGAAGAAAAAACAATTATACAGGGATAATTCACAGCAAAATAAATATACTATGAAAGAAAGTTATAATGCTGATGATTTATATTTAGCAAGATTCAAATGGATTTCTAGTAGAAATACAGATTATTCTGGACCTATGGATAAAGAAACAGAAATAAAATATCTTTTTGAAAAAGAAGGAGAGAAATATAAAGAGATTTTTACAGGATTTGAAGCAGATATAATTGAAGAATATTTTGATTTACCATATGTTATAGACATTATGCCTTTAATTCAAGTTCATGAAAACTTAAAAGGAACAATATTTCATAGGTTAGGAATGTTAACATTATTTAATGTTGTTAATAAAAAAGAAAACCAAGAAGAACGAGGTTTTCAGAAAAAATTGGAGAGTGATAATAAGTGAAAGAAACCTATAACTTTTTAGTAAAAACAGAAGTTAATTATTTAAGTACTATTGATGGCGACAAGCCTAGTTGTAGACCATTTGGAGCACTGATTATATATGATGATAAGATTTATATTTTGACTAGTAAGCTTAAAAATGTTTCTAAGCAAATAGATAAAAACAACAATGTCTGTATTGTCGCTTATGATGGAAATATTTGGTTAAGAATAAATTGTAAATTAATAGATGATAGTAGTAATCAAGATGTTAAATCTAAATTCTTAGAAGAGTTTGCTGATTTAGAGGAAGCAGGTTATAGCCTAGATAATCCTGATATGCAAGTTTTATATATGAGTGATGTAGAGGCAATACTTTATGATGAAGATGGTATGGAAATAGAAAAATATTGCTTTTAAATAATTTGTGTGATATAATGCAAGCATAAAAAACAAATTGGAGGGGGATAAAATGAAAGGCACTTTTGATAATGAAAATATAAGATTTAGAGTAGGGTTTAACTATTATAATGATAAAGAAAGCAATTTTCCTTTTACATTAGATTTTAAAGATTTTTATGGCTTATCTATTAGTTCATATATGAAAGAATTTGGTATTAGTAGTATACGATTGGAAAGTAAAAGATTTGGATGCAATGATTTTGATAAAAAGGAAATTGTAGAAGAGGCAAAATTTGATTTTATTTCAGCAACAGATGAAGATTTAACATTTGAAGATGCTATAGAAAGACATTTAGTGAATCCAAAAAACTTTGAAAAATTTAACGATATAGAAAAAAATCATGCTTTATGCTTTTTAGAAAGATACTGTATGAATTATGAAAATACTGCAGAAGTAAAAAAACAATATGTAAAAGTTAAGTAATAGATACCTTAGATACATTAATATAGGTATCTTTTTTTGAAATAAAAATCAAATAGAATTCCATACTAGATAAGATATAATTTCAGATGAAGATTATAAAATGTTAACAAAATTATACAATCTATAAAGGTATTTTATATTATTAATATTACATGTTAATTAAAAAAATTAAATTATAATGCATAAAGTTACCTTTTTTGATATTCTAGTAGTAGGTGATTTGATGAATAAAATATTAATTGTAGAAGATGATATAACTTTAAGAAGTGAACTATCTAATTTGTTATCTAATTCCGGTTATGAAGTATTAATATTAACAGATTTTAAAAATAGTAAAGAAGAGATTGTTAAAATTAATCCTGATTTAATACTTTTAGATATTAATATACCTTATCTAAATGGAGAAGCTCTACTTAAAAGCCTTCGTGATGATAATAAAAATATTCCTGTTATTATGCTAACTAGTAGTAATAAAACTATAGATGAAGTATTATCTATTAGTTATGGTGCAGATGATTATATTACTAAACCTTATAATCCTACTATTCTTTTACTTAGAATTAATAATATCTTTAAAAGAATGAAAAAAAGTTTTGACTATTTAGAATATGATAGTTTAAAGATTTATCCAAATAAAGGGATTGTTGTAAAAGATAAGGAAGAGTTTTATTTGACTAAAAATGAAATGTTAATATTTACGTATCTTCTAAATAATAAGGGTAATATTGTTAATCGTGATGATTTAATGAGTTATTTATGGAATAGTGATCTTTATATAAATGATAATGCTTTAACTGTTAATATCAGCAGATTAAGAGCGAAACTTTATGAAATGGGGTATAATGATGTTATTATTACAAGAAAAGGAGAAGGTTATCTACTAAAATGAAACTATCTACGTATTTAGCTGATAAATTTTATGCTTTAGTTATCTTTATTATTTATATAATAATATTGATATTATTTTTAATCGCTTTAAAACTTCCTAGTAGTATCATTATCTTTATCATTATTTTTACTATAGTTATATTTTTTATTATTTTACTTTTTGACTATTTTAGAAAAAGAAAATTCTATCTTGAACTACTTACTAAGTTAAACTCTTTAGATAAAAAATATCTTTTAATAGAAATGTTACTTGAACCAAATTTTTTAGAAGGGAAAATACTTTATAATGTATTAGATGAAGTTAATAAGAATGAACATGATTTGATTAGTAATCTAAAAAATAAACAAGAAGACTTTAAAGAATATATAGAGTTATGGATACATGAAGTTAAACTTCCTCTTGCTAGTCTTACTTTAATGAATAGAAAAGATAAGAAAACATTAAGAGAATTAAAGAGAATAGAAGATGATGTAGAACAAATTTTATATTATGTAAGATGCGAAAATGCTAATAATGATTATTTAATTAAAGAATGGGATCTTGATACTATTATTAAAAATGTAGCCTTAAGGAATAAAGATGATTTACTTGCCTTAGGTATAGACTTTAAAGTAGATAATTGTAATTTAAAAGTATTAACAGATTCTAAATGGTTAGAGTTTATTATTAATCAGATTGTTAGTAATAGTATTAAATATAAAAAAGATAAGAATTCATTTATCAAAATAGAAGGAGTTAACTATAAAAATAAAGTAACTATTATAATTACTGACAATGGAAAAGGAATTAAAAAAAGTGATATGCCAAAACTATTTACGAAAACCTTTACTGGCTTTAATGGAAGAGGTTCTAAAGCGACAGGTCTAGGACTATATCTGTGCAAGTGTCTTTGTCAAAAACTTGGGCATAATATTGAAATAGAGTCTAAGGAAGGGAAAGGAACCAAAGTAATTATTACTATTTCTAATCAAAGTATATATAACTTGTAATATTTGTTATATAGCCCCTTGAACTAAAGTAGAAACTTCAATGATAATACACATATAGGGTAATTATCCTAAATATTCTATATGGAGGATTTGAAATGAAGGAAGATAATGTTAAAGTTTATATTAGAAAGGATAAAAGATTTGAAATTAAATATTATTATGGCTCTTTGGAAAAAGGAGAGGCTAAATATAAGTCAATTTATGGTAAAAGTAAAGATGATGTTATTGCTAAATATAAGAGTATAATTAAAAAATATAAAGAAAATAAGGATTTATTAATCTATACCAAATATTATTTTGGCTATTATATAAATATTTGGTTAAATGATTCAAAAATAAAGAATAAGGCTTCTACTTATTCTAGTTATTTATATATCACTAATGCTTATATTATACCTTTTTTTGCTGATATTAAAGTTAGAAGGATATCTTTAATAATAATTAATAATTTTATAATTAGATTGCAAAATAAAGGTTTAAAAAATAAGAGTATTAAAGATATTTTAATGATATTAAAACAGATTTTAAACTATGCTAATATTAATATTAAAATACCAATGCCTAAAACATTTAAAAATGATATTCAGATATTAACTTATGAAGAACAAAAGAAACTGGAAAAAAGATTATTAGATAATTGGGACGAAATTACAATTAGCATTTATCTTAGTCTTTATACAGGTTTAAGAATAGGGGAATTATGTGCTTTGCAGTGGCAAAATATAGATTTGCAGGCAGGAAGTATAAAAATCGTTAAAACCATAATAAGAGTAAAGGATTTAACTTCTTCACCAAGGAAAACTATAGTTGTTTTGAATAATCCTAAAACAGCTTCATCCAAAAGAGAAGTGCCTATACCTTCTTTTTTAATTCCCTTTTTAAAAAAATTAAGCCAAAATAAACAACCTGATTTTTTTCTTATTACTTCCAATAAAAAAATTATGGAACCACGTATTTATTTTAGTAAATACAAAAAAATATTAAAAGAAATAGGCTTAGAAAAATATAATTTTCATGCCCTACGTCATACTTTCGCTACACGTTGTATTGAAAAAGGAAGTGATCCAAAAACACTTAGTGAAATATTAGGACATTCAAGTGTTAAAATCACATTAGAACGCTATGTCCATCCCAATTATAAAGATAAATCTAATCTAATAAATAAATTGCAACCTTTTTATAGCAATAATCTCAAAGTTTAAAACTTTGAGATTCCTTTTTTTGTATGGCATATTATACCATAAATACTATAATATTGTCAAATTTGACAAATTTTTGAAAAGAAATTATCTTTATAAATTTATCTTTCTATTGTATTTTCAAAAAGGAAAAGAGCCTTATCTCAAAGTTTTAAACTAAAAGAAAGAAGGCAAATATTATGGCAAGAAAATTACAAACCATTTATGAATATTTAAATGATTATACTGAAAAAGAGATTAATGATGCTATTTTTAAGTTATCTATAGATGATAAATTAGTTATCAGGGAACGTTATGGCGAAGATTTACATAATCCTTTACCAAGGGAAGGTTGGAATAGATCTTTATCTGTTAAGTTTTATGGTAATATTATTCCAAAATTAAAAAGGATACTATCACAAAATAAAGAAAAAATAATTATAGATAAAACTTTAGAAATTACTTCTCCAGAAAGTACAATTAATTCAAATGATATGATATCTATTTTGATAGACCTATTACAAAAAGGCAAGGATATTAAAGAGATATGTGATACTTTAAAAATTGATAATAAAACATTATATAAACTCTTATTAAAATTAAAAAATAAGGGTATTAAATTTACAAGAGATTATAATGCTGATGGTGATATACACTATAAAAAAATTAATAGAATTAAAGATTTAAACCATAACCAAAGTAAAAAAAATAAAACAATTTTCCTTCCTGAATCTTTAAATACTGTAAAAGTGTTAGTAATATCAGATTTGCATTTTGGTAATCAAAAGGAACGACTAGATTTAATTGACAGAGCTTATAATTATTGCATTAAAAATAATATTCACCTTATTTTTTGTGGAGGAGATATTATAGATGGTGCTTATACTAAAGGAGTTCAAAATATTACTAGTTTATATGAACAAGCTGAGTACTTTATTGAAAAATATCCATATGATAAGAATATTTTAACATTTGCAGTAGGTGGCGATCATGATTTTAGTGCTTTTTGGAAAGAAAGTATTGACATTATAGAAATGTGTGATAATTATAGACATGATATTGTAATTGGGAATTTTAATAATAGTATAATTAATATGAAAAAAGATAAAATTCACTTATACCATCATATAAACGGAGGAGTGGTATTAAATACAGATGCTTCTTTAATGTTGCATGGTCATATGCATGAATTTCGATTAGATATGAAAAAAGAAAGGTTAAACATTACACTTCCTAGTTTATCAGATATAACAAATACACTGCCAACCGCTTTAGAAATGACTCTTGATTTTAAAGATGATTATATTGAAAGTACAGATATAAAACAACTATATTTTTGTAATGAAGATATGGTTTTATCTGAAACACATTTATTACTGCCTAAAAATAGAAAAATAAAAAAAGAAAGTAATATTATAGAAGATGCTCCAATTACTGATGAACAAGTTAAGCAATTAAGTAAATCTATGATGAGCGTTTCCCCTAGAGGTTTTTAGATCTAATGTAAGTTAGATCTTTTATATTACAAAAAAGTAATATTTAGTAATATTAAAAATGCGACAAAATCAATAATTTTTAGTATATTATTTCTTGAAGGAGGAATTTATGGAATTATTAAAGATTGATAATATTGAGAAATATTATGGATCAAGAAGTGGTTTAACTAAAGCGATTAATAATATTTCTTTTGAAGTAAGCAAAGGTGAATTTGTCGCTATTATGGGAAGCTCAGGTAGTGGTAAAACAACTTTGCTTAACTGTATTTCAACTATTGACAGAGTAACTTCTGGTCATATTTATATGAATGGAGTAGATATTACTAAGTTAAAAGGTAATGATTTAAATAGGTTTAGAAGGGAAGAATTAGGTTTTATTTTCCAAGATTTTAATTTACTTGATACTCTAACTGCTTATGAAAATATTGCTTTAAGTCTTTCTATTCAAGATAGGAGTTATCATGATATTGATAAACTTATTAAGGATACTGCCAAAAAATTAGGAATAACCCACATTTTAAATAAGTATCCTTATCAAATGAGCGGCGGTGAAAAGCAAAGAGTTGCTAGTGCTCGGGCGATTATTACAGAGCCTAGATTAATACTTGCAGATGAACCTACTGGAGCTTTAGATTCTAAATCTAGTAAAATGTTACTTGATAGCTTTAATTACTTAAATGATGAGTTAAATGCTACTATTTTAATGGTTACACACGATGCTTTTACAGCAAGTTATGCAAAACGAGTAATCTTTATTAAAGATGGTAAGGTGTTTAATGAAATTATGAAGGGCGATAAAACTAGAAAAGAGTTCTTTGATGAAATTATTAATGTAGTTACCCTTTTAGGAGGGGATTTAAATGATGCTCTTTAAGCTAGCTTTTAAAAATATAAAGAAAAGTATTAGTGATTATGTTATTTATTTTTTCACTCTTGTTTTAGGTGTTGCAATATTCTATGTTTTTAATGCAATAGATTCACAAACAGCAATGATGAAGGTATCAGAGAGTACTAAAGATATCATAGAATTAATGATAAATATGTTAAGTGGTGTATCTGTCTTTATTTCTTTTGTTCTAGGGTTTCTTATAATTTATGCTTCGAGATTTTTAATGAAAAGAAGAAATAAAGAATTTGGTATTTATATGACTCTTGGTATGAGTAAAGGAAAGATATCTAAAATACTAGTAGTAGAAACATTCTTAATAGGATTATTATCATTGGCAGTAGGACTCTTACTAGGTGGTGCATTATCTCAAGTTATGAGTGTTATTGTTGCAAATATGTTTGAAGCAGACCTTACAGAGTTTACCTTTATTATAAGTACTAATGCAATTGTTAAAACGATAATTTACTTTGGTATCATGTATTTACTTGTTATGATATTTAATACTATTAGTGTATCACGTTGTAAGTTAATAGATTTAATAAATGCTAATAAGAAGACTGAAACAGTTAAGTTAAAGAATCCCTATTTATGCATAGTTATCTTTGTGACAGCAGTTGTTATGTTAGGATATGCTTATTACTGCGTAACTATTGATGTAGAGAATTTAAGGGAAACTTGGCAAATATTTTTAGTATTAGGTTTTGGAGCCGTAGGAACATTTTTATTATTTTTCTCATTATCAGGTCTTGTTTTAAGAGTACTACAACATTTTAAAAATTTCTATTATAAAGGATTAAATAGTTTTACGATAAAACAATTTAGTAGTAAGATCAATACAACAGTATTCTCTATGACTGTTATTTGTTTAATGCTATTTGTAACAATCTGTGTCTTTTCTAGTTGTATGTCTATGAAAAATGCGATGACCTCTAACTTACAAGAGTTAGCACCGATTGATATCCAATTTGCTAAAACTAAAAATATACCAAGAGAGTTTATGGAAGAGTATGGTTATAGTGAAGAGCAGATTAATAATTCTTATATAAGTATAGAAGATGATTTAGCAAGTGTAGGATTTAATATAAATGATTATTATAAAGATATGGTAAGTATTAATGCTTATACAACTAACGAACTTACAGTTAGAAGTACTTTAGGTAAAGCTTATGATGAGATATATAAGAAATATCCATTTATGACTTATAATGCGATAGAAGAAATTGTTACGATAAGTGACTATAACAAAGTTGCTAAGCTATTAGGACTTGATACATATACCTTAAATGATGATGAATATTTAGTAATCGCTGATTATGATAATATGGTTGATGTTAGAAATACTGCTTTAGAGTTAAATACACCTATTACTATTGATGGTAAGACTTATTATCCTAAATATGATAAATGTATGGATGGATTTTTAGAGATATCTAATAGTCATATTAATGACGGAGTATTTATTGTGCCAGATGCTGCGGTTAGTAATTTAACTGTAGAAGAAGAGTATTTGTATGCTAATTATAAAGCAGATACAGAAGAAGAAAAACAGGAGATAGAAGATTTATTATTAAGTAAAAGTGATGCTTTATTAAATATTGGTTCAACAATAAGTGCTGGTACAAGACTTTCTATTTATGAAGGTAGTGTAGGTCTTGGTGCTTTAGTAACTTTTATTGGTCTATATCTTGGTGTAATCTTTTTAATAAGTAGTGCTGCGATACTTGCTTTAAAAGAGTTAAGTGAAGCGACAGAAAATAAAGAAAGATTTAAGATGTTAAGAAAAATAGGAGCCGATGAAAAACTTATTAATAAAGCTTTATTTAGACAGATAGCTATCTTCTTCTTAGCACCACTTGTAATCGCCATCATTCATTCTATCTTTGGTATTATGTTTTGTAATTACATCTTAGAAACATTTGGTAATGAAAGCTTGTTACTGGCAATAGCATTAACAGCATTACTTCTTATAATAATCTATGGAGGATACTTATTAATTACATATTACTGTAGTAAGAGAATAATTAAAGAATAGTCCAACTTTAAAAGGAGTCGAAATCGACTCCTTTTGCGTTTATACAAGCTTTTTAGTTTCTTTAATTTTTGTTAATAATAGTTGTTTTGCAGTATTACTTTTCTTTTCTTGCTCTTTTTTGTCTTCTCTTATTGCATTTGCTAGATTTACTGCAAAAGGGTTGCGTGAAAGTATATCAAAAAGCCAATAAATATCTAACATTTCATCGCCTAATTCAATTAAATCTTGTGTTCTCTCACTTGTTATATATGGAAAATATTTTAATTTTGATTCTGGTGCTAAGGAACACATGGCATGAAGAGTATCTGTACTACCATAAGAAATATCTACATCAAAATACTTTCCTTTCACACTTTCTCCAATTTTAGCACTTGTTACATTGTGTAACTCTGATAAGTCCCAAGTAAATACCTTTTGTAAACTGCGAATAATATCTTGAGGATAGTCCTTGTTTTCAGACCATACTTGGAAACCATTGCCTATATTAATTCTATAAATTCCTTCATCTATTCTATATATAGATGATTTAACACCATCTGCTTTTTCCCATCTATACTCATTATAAACATATCTATCCATATTTAGCTTTTTAATTATAAACTTATCATCAGTTTTTCCTGCTAAGATAATATTTTTTTGTTCCCCAGTATATTCTGCATATAGTAGTTTCATATTATCTGCATCTTCTTTTCCATAAACAGTTTCAGCTTCACCAGAATAGTTGATACGGATTAATTTCCAATTTTTATAAAAATCTAATATTTGAATATCATTTGTATTAATGTGAATATTTGGATTTCCTATACTACCCATATTTTACCTCCTGTTTTTTTAGTTTAAGTCCTATATATTTTTTTGTCAATAATTATATATTGTTTGATGATTAAGCATATAAATTACTTATGGGCGATTTATAATGAAAAGGATATTATTTGCAGATTTGGTTGATACTTTTAATTAATAGTGATAACGATTGTGCTAAAAAATAGAAAGTATGTCTAGTTATTCAAATAAATTTCTAAATGATGGAAACTATATAGCGATAGTTACGACTGCAATTGTCCATGGTAGTGTTGGTTATATAATTGATGATTTTTTTACAAAAAAATTTAGTATATATGCAATAGGGAATAATTATAGAGATATACCTATGCTTTTAAGAACTCAAGAGTTAGATGGCTTTTCTTCTTTTATAGGTAATAGTATTGATGATGAAGTTAGTGTTAAAGATATTATTATTGAACAGTTATTTGTAAAGTTTCACTTCCCATTGCAAGATGAAATAAATAAGAAAAAAGGGGGTTGAAGACTATAAAAAATAACAGAAGAAGAGATTCCTATATTTCTAAAAAGGGAAGAGTGTAAGAAAGAGTTATAACAACTTTTTAATGAAGATAAATATGAGAATTATCCTTTTAATGAATATATAATAGATAAAATTATATCTATGGGATGTTTTAATTCTTTTGAAGATTATTATGTTAAAGTATTAAAAGATAGTATAATAGGATAAAGGAGTTTGATATCTAATGAAAAACTTATTAAAAAATCCTTTGTTTTATGGAGTTATATATGTAATATTATATTTTATTGGTTATATTGTACTTGCTTATTATAATTATACTTATTTTGGTATTATTAAACTTGTCTCTATTATAATAGTTTTAATAACTATAATTTTGGGAATTATAAGTATATATAAGACTAAGAAAGAGGCTAAATTTAAGCTTTTTACCCCATATCTATTTACTGAGATAGTTACTGTTATATTATTATTCTTGATTTTAGGTTATTTTATAGGAAATAGAGATAGTGTTGTTACTTTATATAATAAAAGAATGGTAGAAGCAAGGAGTAGGTTTTTATCAAGCGACTCTATTTCCTATTATGATTATATTAATCCTTTTGTTAGAAGAAATACTTTAAGAAAGAAAATGTATTATGATAAAGAGATTAATAAAGAAAATTATTCAATGA
This sequence comes from uncultured Bacilli bacterium, assembly GCA_944359735.1. GTDB lineage: Bacteria > Bacillota_I > Bacilli_A > RF39 > UBA660 > Onthousia. The sequence continues at coordinate 17,548 of CALVTA010000019.1, forward strand.
CAGAATTTTTTGATGATGAAGGAAACTTAATTAATTATACATATAGTCAAAATATTGAAGAAGAAATAGAGACAACGGATGTTAAAAATGGTAGTTATGGTTCTACTACAATAGAGAGCTTTTTGGAAAGTATTTTATATGAAAGTAGATTTAATAAGACTAATATAATTAGAGTAAGAATTATTGATTCTGCTTTAGCAGGTAAAGATATAATTATTGTAGAAAAATCTACTGATAATGGCTTAAGTTTTAAAAAT
>CALVTA010000020.1 GCA_944359735.1 uncultured Bacilli bacterium
GAAACGTTTCCATTTCCAAAACAAAAAAAGAAAAAGGACTGAAACAAAATTATTTTATTTCGTTACAGCCCCTTTTTTCAATAAGAAGTCTAAATTCATTATCTATAACATCAAAAGTGACAATTTGACCATATTTAATATTACCTTTAACTAATTCATGAGCAAGTAAACTTTCTACTGTCTTACTAACTTCACGTTTTAATGGTCTAGCCCCATAATTAATATCATATCCAGTATCCACCAAATAATCCTTAGCTTTATCTGTCAATTTAATATGAATATCGTTAATAGATAAACGATTTTCAATATCAGATATAATCTTATTAAGTATCTGATAGATCACTTCTTTAGTAAGCGGTTTAAAAACAATTACTTCATCGATACGATTAATAAATTCAGGTCTAAAATGACTTCTTAACTCATCTATTACCTTACTAGTATCTCCATCCAAAATATATTCACTACCAAGATTAGATGTCATAATAATAATTGTATTTTTAAAATCAACTGTTCTACCATTAGAATCAGTTATTCTTCCATCATCAAGTATTTGTAATAAAAGATTTAATACTTCAGGATGAGCTTTCTCTATTTCATCAAATAACACAATACTATAAGGATTACGTCTAACCGCTTCTGTTAATTGTCCACCCTCTTCATAACCAACATATCCCGGAGGAGAACCAATTAAACGAGAAACACTAAATTTTTCCATATATTCACTCATATCAATTCTTACCATATGTTTCTCATCATCAAAAAGTTCATAAGCAAGAGTACGAGCTACTTCAGTTTTACCAACTCCAGTAGGACCTAAAAATATAAATGAACCAATAGGTCTGTTAGGATCTTTTATTCCACTACGTGATTTAATTATAGCTTCACTAACTAAATGTAAGGCTTCATCTTGTCCCATAACACGATTTTTCATACTATTTTCAAGATTAAGAAGTTTCTCTTTTTCGCTACTAACTAACTTACTTAAAGGAATATTAGTCCATTTAGAAATAATACTTGCAATATCCTCTTCAGTAACATTATCACTTAACAGTTTCATTTCATCTTTACTTTTTAGTACTTCAAGTTCCTTTTCTAATTTAGGAATCTCACCATGACGAAGTCTAGCTGCGCTTTCTAAATCATATTTATTTTCCGCTTGTTCTAATTCAAAACGAGCCCTTTCAATTTCCTTCTTCTTACTTTGAATTTTATCATTAAGACCTTTTTCCTCTTCCCAAGCATCTTTATATTCTTTTTCTTTTTTCTTTAAATCAACTAATTCTTTATCTATCTCATCTTTTCGTTTCATAGATAGTTGATCCTTTTCTTTCTTAATTGCTTGCCTCTCAATTTCAAGTCTCATAATCTTACGAGTTAACGAATCAAGAGCATTAGGAACGGAATCCATTTGAACACGTATAGTAGCACAAGCTTCATCTACTAAATCTATAGCTTTATCTGGCAAATATCTATCAGTAATATAACGATTAGATAAAGTTGCTGCTGCAACTAATGCCTTGTCATGAATAGTAACACCATGATGTATTTCAAAACGTTCTTTTAAACCACGAAGTATAGTAGTAGTATCTTCCACATTAGGTTCATTTACTTTAATCTTTTGAAAACGACGTTCTAATGCCCCATCTTTTTCTATATATTTACGATATTCATTCAAAGTAGTAGCACCAATCACATGAATTTCACCACGAGCAAGCATTGGCTTTAATATATTAGAAGTATCCATAGCTCCCTCCATATTACCAGAACCAACTATTGTATGAATTTCATCTATAAACATAATAATAGAACCTTCACTTTTTTTTACTTCATTTAAAACATTTTTTAAACGTTCCTCAAACTCACCACGATATTTTGCTCCTGCAACTAAACTAGCCATATCCAATTCCCAAATAGTTTTAGTTTTAAGACTAGCAGGGACATCTCCACGCTCTATTCTAAGAGCAAGGCCTTCAACAATAGCTGTTTTACCTACACCAGGTTCACCAATTAACACAGGATTATTCTTAGTACGACGGGAAAGCACCCTTGTAATACTACGAATCTCCTCATCACGTCCAATAACAGGATCTATTTTTCCTGCCTTAACTGTTTCATTTATATTACGACCATATTTTTCTAATACATTTTCTTTTTCTTCATTAGGGTTTTGATACATAATATCTATCTCCTTTCTAATATCATACATATTATACAGCAATAATTAGCACTTGTCAATAGAGAGTGCTAAATTTTATACAATTTAAAGAGCCGAATAAAAACAGCTCTATTTATTTGTATTATCGTTTTGATACTGTTTCATAAGCTCGCTAGGTTCATTATTATTAACTATATTTGAACCTAAACTATCATTATTAATTGTTGAAATATTAGTAACAGATTCAACATCAGTTACACTATCTACATTGGGAATAGCAGTATTATTAACCTCTATTTTAGAATTAACGCTACTACTATTTGTATTAAAATTAACACTATCTTTAGAACTATTAATTACATTACTAATAACATCTGTTTTATCTAAACCTTCTAATGGTCTTGTTTTTTGTTCTTCTACATAAGTACCATTAACCTTTTCCTTCTTTATCTTGAAATATAAGAAAATAGCATATATAAAAAGTCCAAAAGTAACTATATTAGCTATCATTGAAATCTTACTACTAATATTAGCAGGTAAAATCGTATAAGTATTCTCAATCCCATTTATATTAGTAGTAAAAGAACCCGTAAATATAGGCAAAAACACTAAAATAATTCCTACTGCTTTACCTACTGTCAACTTACCTAATAAATAAATATTTGCTAGAGGAATAAAAGCCATAGGTGTTCCTTTACCATATACTAATTTATTAAACTTATTCAAGAATACTCCAACCGCTATATATACAACAACAATTATAACTAAAAAAACAATAAGAAAAGTTGCTAAGTTCTGAAACATCTCTTCTAAAAATAAATCTTCCATATACCCTCCACTATTTAAAATCAAATTAAAAAACAATACCTATATATATACACCTCCTCATATACTATGTACATTATATCATATTTTAGGTCTATTTTCCCAAGAAAATGTATATTTTATCAAAAAAATGGAAAAATTAAATTGGTGAAGAGAGATGATTATTAAAAGATTACGATCAACAAGAGAAAATTTAGGATTAAAACAAAAAGACTTAACTACACTTTTTAATGTTACTTATTCTACAATATCAGGATGGGAAACTGGAAAAGATACAATTCCTCTAAAACAATTAATAAAGTATGCTAATAAATATAATTTCAGCTTAGACTATCTCTTTGGTATCAGTAGCACTAATGAAAAATATTTACCATTAGAAATAGATTTAAATCTAATAGCAAAGAAATTGACAACTATTAGAAAAAATAATAATAAGTCTCAAGCCCAAATAGCCAAAGTGCTAAACACCAGTCCTTCAGGCTATGCACATTATGAAAATTCAAGATATTTAATTCCTACAAACTTTATCTATAGTCTAGCTTTATATTATAAAAATTTTTCAATAGATGAAATTCTAGGAAGAGAAAAAATATGTAACTAACAAAGCTACATATTTTTTATTCACTAACAACACTTATTGCTGTTTGCAACATAATATCATTTTCATAAGTTAAAACTTCACCTTCTTGCAACACAGTTTCAACTCTATCAGTTGGTACAACTCCCTTATCATTAACCCAATTACCTTTAGGAGTTAACCACTTTTGAACAGTATACTTAATAGTATCACCACTATTTAAATCATTAGCAAACTGTACTGTTCCCTTACCATAAGAATTAACTCCTACAATATGTGATCCATAACTTTCCTTAAAAGCACTAGCAAGTATTTCTGATGCCGAAGCACTCTCCTCATTAATAATTACACTAACTGAATAATCTCTACCAACAGACTTCTTAGTACCATAAATTTTTTCTGTTTCATCTTTAGTCTGTAATTGATATAACACTTGCTTTTTATTTAAAAATAAACATAAAATATTTCTAACTTGTGATAAATAACCGCCAGGATTATCTCTAACATCTATAACTAAACCTTCAATATTATTCTTTTCCAACTTTTTTAAAGCTTTGTTAAATTGTTTATAAACATTACTGGAAAACAAATCTATCTTAATATAACCTATTTTCTTTCCTTTATTTTCATATATTTCACTACTCACCACCGGTACTTCAACAGTTCCCTTAGTAAGTTCAAAATTTAACTCTTCTCCATCACGACTAACCGTTAATTTAGATTTATTATCACTATCATCTCCCGATATCATAGAAACAACTTCAGTTAAAGCCTTACCAGTAATATCAATATCATTTACTTTAGTAACAATATCCCCCACTTTAACACCTGAATCTTTAGCAGAAGAATTATCAAAAACTTTGGATATACTAACAACACCATTTTTTAGCATTACTTCAACACCAATACCCTCATAATTACCAGCTAATTCTTCATTAAACTCATCACTAGCTTCACCAGTAAAATAAGTAGCATAAGGATCATCTAAATAATTAATCATTCCTTGTATTCCCGCATCTATAAGTTTTTCTTTATCAACATCATCATAATAATTATTAATTATATTATCATAAGTAGTAACCAACTCATTCAACTCATCACTACTAGAATTATCTTTGTCAAACACAACAAAATTAACAATATTTCCTAAAAGAAAACCAAACATGATAGCAATTATCATAATAATTATAACTTCAGATATATTAAAACCAGATCTTCTTTCAACGATAACCTCTCTAACATTATCATCATTATCATTAATTTCATCTATATCTAAATATTCTTTATTATCATTAGCCTTTTTTCTATTTTTAAACATATATTTTTCACCCCTTACTATCTAATTTTAACACAAAAAAAAGAATAGCTAAAGAAAAACAAATTAAATAAATCTATCTTTACACTAACTATTCAAAATGCTAGTAATTTCATTTATATCTGTAACAACCTCATCTACTTTATTATCTTTAAATTTAATTAAAGTGTTATCTTTTACTCTTAGACTAGAAGCATTATCAGTAACAATACTGCCATCACTATCTATAACATACTTCTTATTCATACCATCACTCAAATCAACACTATATAATTTAGTCGTAGTGTTATTTAGTTGATATGAACTAATTAAAGAACCAATAGTAGAATATTCATCACTAGAATCATAGTAAATCACATAATATTCTGAATCATTTTGATTAAATGATTCACCAGCTAATATTTTATCATATTGAATAGAATTCTCAGTAACTTTAGTATCATCACTACTATCTTCAGCTAGTATTTTAGTTGTTAAAAAATACATAAATAATAGCAATATAACAGCCACAACTACAATGATAATTCCTGTCTTAACTTCACTAGGCAAACCTTTTTTAGTATCTAAATATTTTTTATTCATATTAAACATCACCAACAAAATAATATCATAAAGAATAAAAAAAATAAACACTTTCGTGCTTATTTCATTGTAGGTAGAACACTTATAGAATTAGCAACCTCAATAAGTTCATCTTGATTCATTACATCACTAACTAAATAATAATTAATACCACCACTTGTAAAACTAATTGAATTATCAGATAAAACGCCTAAACTATCCATAAACATAACGGGTTCACCAATAGTAGGTATAACTGTAAACTCATCCATAGCACTAACAGTTTCTTCAACAAGAAGAAAAGGTTTATCTCCAGAAAAAGTAAGAATAACTCTTTCTCCATTACTTATATCAACTTTTTCTTCATTAGTAAGCTTGGTTCCCTCAGGCAACACCAAAGGATAAATAACATCATCAATTACACTAGTTTGAGCTGTTTCCTCTATACTAACTGTACTCATTATTTCTTCTAAATCAAAGTAATTTTTCTTAAAACTAGGACTAAAATCAATATCCTTAACTTTTAAAGTCATATTAGGAACATCATCACTATCTAAAACAATTACCTCTTGTAATTCTAACTTGTCATCTAAAGTAACTTTTTGTTTAACTAAATCTCTATTATTAGGATAATTAACACTACTAGTAAAAATATAATTTTTACCATTTTTCTTAAATGTTTTATCTTCATCATTTTCTAGATCGCTAATTATAGACTGTAATAAATATATTTGTGAATTGTTATAAGGCCAATCACTTTGAAATTTAAAGCTTTTATTTAGACTCGGTGTTAATATATATACTCCATCATCATTTTTTAAAATTATTTGTTCGTGATTATTAGAAGTATTAGTAAGAGTTATTTTATAATAATCATCTTTTTTATAAGCAGTCTCTACTTCATAGTTATATATATCATCATTATTTAAAACTTCCAATGTTGCCGTCAAAACATATCCTTTACCATCATCAACTTTTTTATTTAATTTTTTTAAAACATCACTTTCATTATTCTTTCCACATCCAGTCACTAAAAAACAAACTAAAACTAACAAAGCTAAACTGAATTTTTTCATGCTTTCACCTCATTTTCAAATTCTAATTCATTATATTAAAAGAAGTTGTCAAATATTCATGTATAAAACAAAGGAATTTAGTACATTATACAAATGTAATAAATAATAAGGAGGAATTTATGGAAACATTAAAAAAAATATGTCTAGTTCTAATTATAATAGGAGCAATAAACTGGGCTTTTGTAGGTTTATTTGAATTAGACCTAGTAGCATCTATATTTGGAGGAAGTGATGCTATGTTAGCCAGAATAATCTATATTATAATAGGAATTGCCGGTCTAATTGACATAAGTATATTATTTGATCATCTAGATCATGATTAAAAAATAGTTGATAAACTGTATTTCAAAAGTTAAACAGTTTATTAATAGTTACTAAATCATCAAATTTTAAGTAAAATGCACAATTAAGTGCATTATAATTAAAAATGTGCGTTTTTATAAAAAATGCACATTTTTATATCACCTTAACAAAGTTAAAACATGATACATTATAGTATCAAAATAATTTTATTCCACAACCAAAAGTGTAAAGTTATACAATTTTTAAATCTAAATGCATAATCTCTAAACTATTATTTAGTTAATATAAAATGGTAATTTACTTAAAAAATATATTATAAATATTTACATACCTAAATACACTTTCAAAAACAATTTACATTCTTTTCACTAAATTTTCACAATACCACTTTCTAAAAAGAAAAATATATGATATTATAATAATAAGAGGTGAGAAAAATGGAAACAGAAAATGAAAACAAAATAGGGAAAAAAGGGGGAGTCATTATTTTAGTTGCTGTACTAATACTAATTATTACAGGATTAATAGGTTATATTTGTTATGATAAAGGTATTATATTTTCAAAAGTTGATAGTGAAAACAAACAATCAAATGTAACATCTAATAAGAATAATAAAAAAGAAGAAGACTCAAATACAACAACTGATAATGAAGAAACAAATGGCACTAATGATGAATCAATAATAAAAGAGTTAAATTTATCACAATGTCTAAATACCAACAATATATCATATACTAATCCTTCTGATGTTGAAGGGAATTATGGTTTATCTATGACTATAAATCCTGATAAAACAAGCTTAACTTTAAGTATTGATTGGAATAAATTTGGACCTTTAAGTGCTTCAAGTTCTTGGTCTTCAAGTACTCAAAATTATCAAATAACCGGATTCTCAAAAAATATTGTCAGCACCTTCATTGGTGACTTAGGACAAGATGCAACAGGAATAACATTGTTTTATTTAATGGCTGATGGTACAGTAGAATATACACCAATATTTAATCTTAAATATGATAGCCAAAACAATTCATATTACGAAATGAACTATACTTATGATTATTCAGCAGATGGACGTATAATTGGTGAACATTTTGTTACAAAAGGAGTTATAAGTGGTGTCAATAATATTATTAAATTATATAATGTAAATGCTTCCAGTGGATCTAGTTGGAGAACAACAATTGCTGCAAAAGCAGATGGTAGCTTTTATGATTTAGGAAATATTATATCCAAATAAACGAATTACTATTTATAATAAAATTATGCCTCTTTCAAACAGTTTGAGAGAGTATATAAGATAATCTATAGGTATGTAAAAAATCTATGTAAATGAGATACCACCATAATTAGAAGTAAGTATAAAATCTTACTTCTTTTATTATTTAAATAAATAACATATCAGGTTAGATAGACTAATTTAGTTTTTATACATTTTCTAAACTATTTATTCAAAGATTCAATAATATTAATTACTTCTCTTATCTATATTTGTAATATATCTATCTATTCTAAAACAATATTTTCTGGCCTACCACTCAATCATCTTCACTCAGCCTAAATACAACATCTATAAATACTATTTATTTAAAATTTTTCTTACTGTTCTAATTCTGCCAAAACTATTACTTAAGTACTATTTTAAGATTGAACTATATCTTATAAATACCTGACAGATTTTTAGCTATATAATCTTAGCAATTCTATTCCATTATTATTTCATATAAAAACTTCTCCATTTATTTTATCGTGGAGAAGTTTCTATTTAATTTTACTAATTATTTTGTCATAAAATTCATATAACAAATTTATTATTTCCTTTTAATTATTAGCAGTAATTCTTACTTTAACCTTTTTAGTCTTAGAAGCATAGCTAAGTTTAACATCATCACCTCTGACTTTAACCTCAACCTCATGTTCACCAACCCCAAGGCCATCTAGATCAACATAAGCTTTAATAATAGATGAATCTATATTATCAATAATAGACTTACTTCCTGTAACAACTACTGTTACTCTACTATCAGCTTCCGATAAAGCCTGAACCTTATATTTAGAAGTATCTAAATTTTCAGTTGCTATAGAAATATTATCAAACTCTTTTGTTGTAGAATCATCTAAAGTAACTTTAACTGTAATAGTTTTTTCACTAATTTCTGTAATTCCATTAGGACGTTTCAAAGTAACTGTATAATCTTTATCTTCATTTAATCCTGTAACATCAACTTCTACTTCTAAAGAATCAAGTTTATCAATTGCTTCCTGACTACCGTAAACAACAACATTATCTATATTAGTACTAAGTGACTTAATTGCCTTACCAAATGCTAATTCACCTTTAGGAACAATTTCTATAGGTACTGTTTTACTAGGAGATGAAATGACAACTTTAGCAGTTACTGTTTTTGGAACTATCTCTACATCAACTACTTTTCCATTAGTATCGTATGCCACAAGTGGTACATTATCTAAAGTAAGTTCTCCAGCCTCTTGCTTAGCAAAATCATCAACATCTACTAAAGCCTTAACTGTAGCAACTTTCTCTAATTTATACTCAGCTCCTTTAACAATAACCTCACTTCTGTCTAATTCAACACTATCTATATTAAGTTTACTATCTAAATTATCTTGATGTAAAACATCATAAGTAAGCGATTTAGTAGCACTAACTTTATCGTAAATCGTAACTGTAACTGTAGAAGGATCAAGTCTATAATCAATTGATTTTAACTGCTGTGTATATTTAAGTGTTACTTTATGCTGACCTGGTTTAAGACCTGTTAAATCAACAGTAACTCCCCCACTAGGAGATTGTTTAGCCAAAAAGATATGTCTTTTTTGACCAACCAAAGTTATATCAACATCATCTGGTAAGCCTTCAACAACATAAGCCTCTTCATTATAAGTAGCTGTAACTGGTTGATTATACAATATCTCAGCATATTGATCAATAGTTATGTTACCTTCACTATCTACTATAAAAAATACTGCTAAGGCCAAAATCAAACTAACTACAATTAATGTTTGTTTTTTACCAATTAACTTTTCAAGACTTTTACTATTACTTTTAGAAAAGTCAATAACCTTCAAAATTAACTTTGTAATTGGTGTAATCAACCACTTGTCAAAAAACGAACCAATATGATGAAAAAATTTCCCAATACCTCTAACTATTTTCTTCATATATCTCTTCCTCTTCTATATCTTCCTCATCATATTCACTATTTATTTTAGGTTTCAATTCATTTATCAACATCATTCTAACATCATCAATTGATAAATTATAGAAAAGTTCACCCTTAATAGCTACAGATAATCTACCAGTTTCTTCAGATACTACTAAAGCAATAGCATCAGTCTCTTCAGCAATACCAAGTGCTGCTCTATGTCTAGTACCAAGTCTTTTATTAATCTTTACACTGCTACTAGTAGGAAATACAGCTCCAGCACAAGTAATTCTATCACCTTGAATTATAACACCACCATCATGCAACGGATTACCCTCATAAAAAATAGCAATTAAAAGATCACTAGATAAATCAGCATATAATTTTTTTGCTTTATCTATATAATTTCCAAGACTAATATCTCGTTCTAATACAATCAAAGCACCAATTTTATTTTTTCTCAAATAATCCATCGTTTGAACTAACTGATAAATTAAATGTTCTCTTTCATCAACAGTTAAAACCTTATGCCGTCCCAACAATTGATTTCTACCAAGTTGTTCCAATATATTTCTAATCTCTGGTTGAAAAATAACAATAAGTGCTAAAGGACCATACATAATAACATATTCCAAAATCAAACCAACTGTTGTAAAACCACAGAGATCACTTACTATCTTCAAGACTATAATAATTATTACTCCTTTAAATAAAAGAGTAAGTTTAACACTATTCCTAATATTCTTTAAAATTATATAAAACATCAACCAAACAATCGATATATCTATAATCTTTCTTATAATTGTCAAAACACTTGTAACAGTAATAACCATAACATCTCTCCTAACTGTTTTTAAACTATTTTGTTATTTCCATCTTGATTAATAGTTGGAATAACAACATTATTAACACCCTCTGGCGCAGGATTTGTACTAACCACAGTAGCAACAGGCTCTACATTCTCACTAACAACATTTGGCATAACTACCGTATTATTAACAGAAACTGCTGTACCTTCTGTAACTAATGGTGGTGTTTCATTAACATTATTTACAGGAGTTGTAGTAGTATTATCTGCTTCAACTACAGGTGGTGTAATATTATTAGAAACCACTACATTCTGAGATGAAGATTCCGTAACAGGTTCACTAACTGTTTCTGCAACAACTGCACCATCTATAGAACCATTTTGACTAACAGTAGCATATTTTTCTTTCTCTTTTTTATTCTTAATACCTTTCTCAGCTAAATAGCCGATACAAGCAAAAATAAGAATAACTAGGACTACTACCCAAACGATATAAAAAGGGCCATCTAATGTATCCCTAAAAAATTCAATTACATATTGCATAAAACACCGCCTTTCACACTTTATCCCCTTATTCTTCATTTATTATCATAACATGAGGACTATTCTTTTTCAACCGAAGAACAAAAATTTAAAACTAAAAATTATTATTTATGTAATTTCATATATATAGTATCAACGTTTTCTCCATTAATAATTGCAATCTTCTCTTCAACTTTATAAGGAATAAAGCCTAGCTTTTTATATAAATGAATCGCTCTATCATTATTAGAATAAACACCCAAATAAATTTCCTTTAATTTTAAATCATTAAATCCATAATCTATAAATCTTTTAAGTGCCTCGCATCCATAATGTTTATTTTGAAATTCTTCATTTATAATGATACCAATCTCTGCATCATCTGAAGTTATATTATCAAAATCTATATTTCCAATAAAACGACCACTTTGTTTATCAAACATCGATAATATAATCAAAGTATCAGTTTCCAATGCTTCTTTTACACACAAAAATCTATTTTCATAAGTATATGGATTAGGATCAGCGGTAATAAATTTCTTTATATTAGGATTATTAAATAATTTCAAATATTCATCTATTAAATCATATGAAACATTTACATAATAAATATTATCTGATTCTAATATAACTTCTCTATTCATAAACACTCCATTAAATAATAAAATAATTAAACGGTGCCGGCTAAAGGATTCGAACCTTTGACCTACTCATTACGAATGAGTTGCTCTACCTACTGAGCTAAGCCGGCAAAAAAACTTTACTAATCTATTATAGCAAAGTTTTTAAAATTATGAAAGTTATTCTGTCCTAAGTGCTACAACAGGATCTTTCTTACTAGCCATCTTAGATGGAACAAAACCACTTAAAACAGTTAAAGAAACACTAATTATCAAAAGAATAATTGCATGAACTGGATTAAGATTAGCAACATTAGGTAAATCAGCTAAACTCTCAATTAAAGAATTAATAGGGAATGTTAAAAGGTAAGCTATAACAAGCCCTAAAACACCACTACAAACACCTATAATAAATGTTTCTGCATTAAATACACGAGTTATATCTTTGCCTCTTGCACCTAAAGCCCTTAAAATACCAATTTCCTTAGTTCTCTCAAGAACAGAAATATAAGTAATAATTGCAATCATAATACAAGATACTACTAAAGAAATAGATGAAAAAGCTATTAAAACATAAGTAACTGCATCCATAATACTACCTGAAAGAGTACTAATTAAAGAAGCATAATCAGTATACAAAACTTGATCACTAGCATCTTTATCATCATTATAGTTATCTAAATAATCAGTAATATAATCTTTAGTATCAAAATCTTTTGGATAGATATAAATAATAGATGACATAACATCTGCCCCTAATACCCCTAAAATATTATCTTTTGTAACTGTAGAGTTTGTTGTATCAAAAGCCTGTCCTGTTAAAACATTATAGTCAACCTCTTTTTGTCTATTAACTATTTCACTATCTTTATTTTTATCAATAACTTCATTTACCAAAGCAGAGTTATAATAAATTCCTGATTGAGTTAAAGTACTTTTATCTTTTTTACCTCTTATAATAGCATTAACCTTTATAGTAATAGCATCTTCACTATTATACATCTCTTCATAATCAGTGCTTGGCACAAAATAATTATTTATCTTATGATAATAAACATCATTAGGAATAACTTTAAACTCTTTATTTAAAATATCATCAAAAGATATATTTTCACTTGCATTAAATCCAAGTTGTTCTAATGTACTACTATCAAGTTCATTACGAGAATTAACAGCAATTACAATACCAGGAGTATCTTTATCTATATTCCCTGCTAACACATCATAATTATCTTCTAACATACTTTTACCATTAACTTTATCAGCATATAAACTCCATCCCATAACACCTGTCATTGATGTAGTAGACATACTATAATTAGTACTAGTAGGCACCGTTTTATATGTATCATCAGACATTTTAGTAACAACATTTAAAGTAGTACCATACTGATAACTAATAGCATTAACATTATCTTTATCCATAGACTCTATATATTCTATATATTCACTATCTAAATTATTAATATGCATCATAGTATCTAGATTATTATCACGAGGATAAATAACCTTCTTATTAGAGTACTCTTTATGTTCCTTATTACCTTCTACCATCTGTTGCATAACTTCCTCATCTACATCCATTGCCTGAGTACTAATAGTAATAGGCATCTGTGATAAAGTATCTTCTTCATACTCATCTATCTTTATTTGAAAGCCATTAGATAACGAAAGTATTAAAGCAATACCAATAATACCAATAGATGCTGCAAAAGATGTTAAGAATGTTCTACCTTTCTTGGTCTTAATATTATTAAAAGATAATTTCAAAGCAGAACCATATCCAAGTACAGTTTTTTTAATAGTTAACTTCTCCTTAGAATTACCTTTATCTTTAACAGGATTACTATCACTTAAAATCTCTCCATCTTTAAGTTCAATAATACGAGTTGCATACTCTTTAGCAAGTTCTGGATTATGAGTTACCATAATAACTAATTTGTCTTTAGCAATCTCCTTAATAAGATCCATAATCTGCACACTAGTAACAGAATCTAAGGCCCCAGTAGGTTCATCCGCTAATATTATTTCTGGATTATTAACAAGTGCTCTTGCAATAGCAACTCTTTGCATCTGTCCTCCAGATAATTGATTAGGCTTTTTATGAGCATGATCTTTAAGTCCAACTTTATCTAATGCTTCAAGAGCTTTCTTTCTTCTATTCTTCTTTTTATAACCACTAAGTATTAAAGCCATCTCTACATTTTCTAAAATAGTAATATGACTAATCAAGTTATAAGACTGAAAAATAAAACCAACACAGTTATTACGATAATAGTCCCATTCTACATTTTTAAACTGCTTAGTACTTTTATTATTGATGATTAAATCTCCACTGTCATATCTATCAAGACCTCCAAGAATATTTAAAAGTGTTGTCTTACCACTACCACTACTTCCTAAAATAGCGACAAACTCACACTTTCTAAACTTTAAACTAACATCCTTTAAAGCATGTTGTACAAAGTCCCCTGTCTTGTAACTTTTATTTATTTTCTTTAATTCAAGCATAAATTCCTCCTTCACAATAACTATTATATACCAAATTGTAATTTTTTTATTTTATTTTTCCAAATATAATGTTAAAATTAAGGAAAAGGAGGGATTATTATGGTAAGAAAAATACATAAAAGTTTAATCCCTCTTGGCAATACTAAGTTTTGTATTGCCTTTTTTCATGGAGGAGTATATGAAAACAATATTTGATTACGAAAGAGAAATAATTAGTGAATTAAAAGGAAATGAATATTTAACTATTCACGAATTACAAAAAAGAATTGGAATACCATCATACCAAGAACGAAGTAACTTTCTAGAAGCCCTATATAAATTAGAATTAAGAGAAGGTGTTTATAACATAAATAGAGGAACTTATACCTTATTTCCAAGTGATTTATACAAAGTTGACTATGTGATTCCTATTTCTAAAGGATTATATTTAAGAAGATCTAAAGTAACAATAGATGAAAATTTCAATAAAGGAAAAATAATTTTACCAGAAGATATAGTTATTGTAACTAACGAAAGAAATCCTAAAATAATAAGAACAATAGGAAGAAGTATGTTTTTCTTTAAGGATTACCTCCTAAAGGAATTAGAACAAAAAAATTTAACATATAAACATATTAGACACCTTGCTATAGCAAGAAACCAGCAAAAGATAACTGAACTAAAAGATTTATTACATGATCTTGAAAAAAATGGTAAAATCTATTATCAAAATAAAACTTTTGAAAAGTGGCCAGATAATCTAGCTTTAACTAAATTAGAAACAGATGGTAATAATAAATTATATTTTGAGTTAGATGGTAAAAGATACTACAAAGAAGGAGAAGAACTTAATAATGCTCTTGATGGAGATATTATCGCTGTATCAAGGAAAGGTAAACATATTATAAAAATTATTGAAAGAACAAAAGAAGAGTTAATATTAGAAGTTGTAGAAATTGATGGAATAAAACAATTAGAACCAGTACTTTTACCAGGCAAAGGAAAAATAAAAGCAAGAATAAGTTCTAGTGATATGAAAAGAATTAATGTTGGTGATAGAATAAAAGTTAGAATAAGTCTAGATGAAATAGATGGCGTTTATGAAGCAAATTATATAAGTACAATAGGAAATATAAAAGATAATGATATTGATATAATATCCATCGCCGCTAAACATGGATTTAATATTGAATTTAGTGAAGAAGCACTAAGGGAAGCAAGAAACATTCCCCAAACTGTAAATATAAATGACTACAAAGATAGATATGATTTCACTAAAAGATTTAAAACATTTACTATTGATTGTGATAATACAAAAGATATGGATGATGCAGTTAGTATCATGAAAAATGAAAAAGGTAATTACATTTTAGCAGTACATATCGCTCATGTATCTCATTATGTTAAAAGAGGTAGTGCCCTTGATAAAGATGCTTATGAAAGAGGTCTTTCTGCATATCCTGTAAACTCAGTAATACCAAACTTACCACAAGAACTATCAAATGGTATTTGTTCTTTAAATCCTAATGTCCCAAGATTAACAAAAACATGTATTATGGAAGTATCTAAAAATGGAGAACTCCTAAATTATAAATTTGTAAATTCTATAATCGAATCTAAAAAGAAAATGTCTTATAGTGAAGTTAATAAAGTATTAGATGAAGGAATAGTTGATAATGAATACCAACCATTTTTAAATGATTTAACTATGCTTAAAGAATTATCAGATATTTTAACTCTAAAAAGAAAAAGTGAAGGCATGTTAACATTTATAGAACATGAAAACAATTTTATTGAAGATCAAGATGGAAATATTATAAGTATAGAAGAGAGAAACAATGGTACAGCAGGTAAAATGATTGAAAATGCTATGATTTTATATAATTACTGTGAATCTTTACATTTAAACTATATAATAGGTACATCTATTAATAGAGTTCATGACTCACCAGATCAAGACAAGTTAATGAATGCTTTTGATAAAATTCATAATCTTGGCTACAATTTACCAAAAATAGGTTCTATGACTACAGCCCAATATATTCAAACAATATTAAACATGTATCAAAACACAAGTGATTATCCTATTATTTCAGATATTATATTAAAAGCCTTACCAAGAGCCCATTACTCTACTTATCCAACAGGACACTTCGGTTTAGGATTAGACTATTATACTCACTCTACTTCTCCAATTAGAAGATATCCTGACCTTAAAGCTCAACAAATAATTGATTCTTACGAACAAGGAAAACTATATGAAATAGAAGATACTAACACTTTAGAAGCAATATGTGAACACTGTTCTATAAAAGAACAAGAAGCAGAAGCTTTAGAAAGAGAAGTAGAACTAGTAAAGATGTTAAAATATGTAGAAAGACATAAAGATAAAAATTATTATGGTATTATAACAGATATAGACAATGAAAGAGCTTATCTAAAAACTATGACAAATATACCTGGCTATATTGAATATCAAGACTTAGATGATATTAACTATATAAAGTCTAAAAGATATTTAAAAGATGAAAAAGATAATGTTGTCTTAAAAATAGGAGATTTAGTTAAAGTAGTAACCCATGATACAAATCACAAAGAATTATTAGTAAACTTTGATTTTATTAAAAATATAACTTTAGAGCAGCAAAATAAAAAAGGAGCTACTGCTCTTAGAAAAAGTTATGTAAAAAGACTATATTAAAAACAGTGAACACACCAATGTTATTAACTTAAGAAGATAGAGAGATTTAAAAATCTATCTTTTTTTGAGATTAAAATGATTTTCTTCGGT
>CALVTA010000021.1 GCA_944359735.1 uncultured Bacilli bacterium
AAAAAATAGGTAGAATTTATTTTTATCAATTTCTACCTATTTTTTATTAATTAATTATTTTTACTCTTTTTTACTGATAAAATTGATTAATTACTCATTTACATATTTAGTCAATACCTCTGTAACAACATCATAACCCTTATTATTTAAATGCAAACCATCTTTACTGTAATCCTCTTTTAAATTGCCATCTTTACCAACCAATTCAGTATGTACATCTATATAAGTAATATTTATTTTTTTAGAATAATTCTTAAGTTCTTTATTCACTTTCAAAATATCACTATTTTTTCTTCCCTCAACACTATCTTCATCTATATTAGGATTAACAGGATAAATACTCTCGATATATATTTTTGCAGCGGGACGGTTTTCTTTTATTTTTATAATAATGTTTTTAATATTAGAAAATATTTCATCTGGACTCTTTTTATCTCTAAGATCATTTGTACCAATTAAAATAAAAACTTTAGATGGATTATACCTGTAAACCCTATTTTCCATATCATCTAATATATCATCAGTTGTATTACTTATAATTCCACTATTAACAACTGGCATATTAGGAAAATAGTTTTCTAAATCATAAAAATATGTAATAGAATCTCCTAAAAACAAATAATTAGTATATTCATTTTTTAAAGTCTCAACTTCTTTTTTATGATTTTTTTCTAAAGTTTTAATAGAAGTCTTCAAACTAATATTATTTACTAACAAATTAATATTAAAAATAATACTAATTAATAATAACAATATAAATAATTTCTTATTAGTTGTAGTTGTTTTACTTTGATAATACTTTTTTTTATTTTTTTCAAACCTTGTACTATATTTTCTCTTTTTACTTTTCTTAGAAGACTTATTAACCATCAGTATCCCCTCTTTATATCAATATGAGTATATCATAAATACCATATTATTAAAATTATAAAGAAAAAGACTTGACACATTTTGCCAAATCTCTATCCTTTATATGATTCTTTATATCTACCACTCTTTATATCATTAATCCACTCTTTATTATTTAAATACCAATCTATTGTCTCTTTAATTCCTCTTTCAAAATCATAGGTACGCTTCCATCCCAATTCTTTTTCTACTTTACTAGAATCAATTGCATATCTTAAGTCATGACCTTTTCTATCCTCGACAAATGTTATCAAATCTTCACTTTTATTCATCTGTTTTAATATTAACTTAACTATTTCTATATTAGGTCTTTCAGAATGACCACCAAGATTATAAACTTCTCCAATTTTACCCTTTCTTACTATCAAATCAACACCAATATTATGATCATACACATGAATCCAGTCTCTTACATTTTCTCCAGTTCCATATACAGGAATATTTTCATTATTTAGAGCTTTCATAATAGTAAGAGGTATTAATTTCTCTGGAAATTGATATGGACCATAATTATTAGAACATCTACTAATAGTTACAGGAAGCCCATAAGTACGATAATATGCCATTACCAATAAATCAGCACTTGCTTTACTTGTAGAATATGGACTTGATGTATGAAGTGGTGTGCTTTCAGTAAATAACAAATCTGGTCTATCTAAAGGCAAATCTCCATACACTTCATCAGTAGATACTTGATGATATCTTTTAACATTATATTTAAGTGAAGCATCCATTAATATTTCTGTACCAATAATATTAGTCACTAAAAATATTTCTGGATTTTTAATAGAATTATCAACATGTGATTCAGCTGCAAAATTAATTACAACATCAAACTTTTCATCACAAAATAACTTATCAATAAAAGCTCTATCAGTAATATCTCCTTTTACAAATTTATAATTATCTTTCCCTTCTAAATCTTTAATGTTATTATAATTACCAGCATAAGTTAAAGCATCTAAACAAACAAAATAATCATCATTATATTTATCAGTAACATAATGTAAATAATTGCTACCAATGAATCCCGCACCACCTGTAATTAAAAATTTCATATAATCACCTTCCCTAAAATAATTCTATCAAAAACAAACTAAAAATCATAGACTTTTATCTAATTTATACAAGAAAAAGACTTACACCTATTTGTAAAGTCTCTTTTAATAACTATTAATTTTCTAATTTAGCTTGAGCAGCAGCAAGTCTTGCAACAGGCACTCTAAATGGACTACAAGAAACATAATTAAGTCCTACTTTTTCACAGAAAGCAATACTCTTAGGATCACCACCATGCTCACCACAAATTCCAAGTTTTATATCAGACCTTGTACTTCTTCCTAAGGATGTAGCCATAGAAACTAATTTACCTACACCTGTTTGATCTAAGCTTGCGAAAGGATCATTAGTAAATATTTTCTTATCATAATAATCTTTTAAGAATTTAGAAGCATCATCTCTTGAAAATCCATAAGTCATTTGTGTTAAATCATTTGTACCAAATGAGAAAAACTCTGCTTCTTTAGCTATTTCATCTGCAAGAAGCGCCGCTCTAGGTATTTCTATCATTGTACCAACTTTATATTTTAAGTCGCTTTTATTTTCAGCTATTATATGATCAGCAGTAGTAGTAACAATATTCTTAACATATTTTAATTCATTAACATCACCTACTAAAGGAATCATAATTTCAGGAGTTACTCTAATACCTTCTTTTGCAACTTCCAAAGCTGCATTGATAACTGCTTTAGTTTGCATAATAGCAATCTCAGGATAAGTAATTGCAAGACGACAACCTCTATGACCCATCATTGGATTAAATTCTTTTAATGAATCTACTTTATTTTTTAAAGCACTAAAGTCCATCTCTAAATCATTGGCAAGATCCTTAATCTCATCATCAGTATGAGGTAAAAATTCATGTAGTGGCGGATCTAAAAATCTAATAGTAACCTCATATCCATCCATTACTTTAAATAATCCCTTAAAATCATCCTTTTGGTAAGGTAAAATTTTATCAAGAGCTTCTTCACGTTTCTCTTTAGTAGGTGCTACTATCATTTTTCTAAAATTAAAAATTCTCTCACTATCAAAAAACATATGCTCAGTACGACAAAGGCCAATTCCTTTAGCACCAAAATCTCTTGCAACTTTAGCATCTCTAGGATTATCAGCATTACATCTAACTTCAAGTCTTGCAATCTGATCTGCCCAATTCATAAAAATCTCAAAATTACCACTTATACTAGCAGGAACTGTTTTGATTTGCTCTCCATACACATTACCAGTTGAACCGTCTAAACTAAGATAATCTCCTTCTTTATAGACAATACCATCTCTAGTAGTAAGAGTTTTCTTAACACTATCTACTACCAACTCACCACATCCAGATACACAACAAGTACCCATACCACGTGCAACAACTGCAGCATGAGAAGTCATTCCACCTCTAACTGTTAAAATTCCATTAGCAATATTCATTCCTTCAATATCTTCTGGAGATGTCTCTTCTCTTGCTAAAATAATATCTTCTACACCATTATGTGCAGCTTCCATAACATCTTCAGCACTAAAATATAAATGACCTGTAGCGGCTCCAGGTGAAGCTGCCAAACCTTTGCCAATCACTTTAGCATTACTTAAAGCATCTTTATCAAAAGCAGGATGTAATAATTGTTCTAATTGTTTAGGTTCTACTCTCATTAAAGCTTCTTCTTTAGTAATTTTTCCTTCATTAACAAGTTCTACTGCTATCCTAAGTGCAGCCTCAGCTGTTCTTTTACCACTTCTAGTCTGTAGCATGAATAACTTACCATTTTCAATAGTAAACTCCATATCTTGCATATCTTTATAATGTTCTTCTAATGTTTTACAAATTTTAACAAACTCATTAAAACACTCTGGCATTACTTCTTTTAAAGTCTCAATAGATTGAGGTGTCCTAATACCTGCTACAACATCCTCACCTTGAGCATTAATCAAATATTCACCATACAACTTAGCTTCTCCAGTAGCAGGATTTCTTGTGAAGGCAACACCAGTACCACTAGTTTCACCCATATTACCATAAACCATCTCTTGAACATTAACAGCAGTTCCCCAGTCTCCTGGAATATCATTAAGTCTACGATAAGCAATTGCTCTATCATTATTCCAACTTCTAAAGACAGCTTTTACAGCTTCAATTAATTGTACTTTAGCATCTTGTGGAAATTCTTCGTTAGCATGTTTTTTATATTCCTTTTTATATCTATCTACAACTTCAACTAAATCATCTGCAGTTAAATCAGTATCTAACTCTACTTCTTTCTCTTTCTTAATATCTTCAAATAAATATTCAAAAGAACTCTTTGGAAATCCCATAACTACATCTGCAAACATTTGAATAAAACGACGATAGCAGTCATAAGCAAATCTTTTATTATTGGTAAGACTAGCAAGAGTTTCTACAACTTCATCATTCATACCAAGATTGAGAATTGTATCCATCATTCCTGGCATAGAACTTCTTGCCCCACTTCTAACTGATACTAATAATGGATTTTTTGTATCTCCCATTTTCTTACCTGTTAATTTTTCAAGACTAACAAGTTCCTTAAATATCTCTTCTTGAATATCTTCACTAATCTCTTCATTATCATCATAGTATTTTAAGCAAGCCTCAGTTGTTACAGTAAACCCACGAGGTACAGGTAATCCTATTCTTGTCATTTCTGCAAGATTAGCTCCTTTTCCTCCTAACAACTCCCTCATATCCTTATTGCCTTCACTAAAGGCATAAACATATTTCATTTAATCACTATCCTTTCGCTATAAAACAAGTATAACAAAGATAATTTATTTTTTAAAGAAAAAATTGCTACTAAAAATACGACATGATATACTAATAACAAGGAAGTGAAACTATGGATAAAAAAAGAATTTTATTAAAGTTATCAGGAGAAGCTTTAAGTGGTTCTAAAGA
Source organism: uncultured Bacilli bacterium (assembly GCA_944359735.1). Lineage (GTDB taxonomy): Bacteria > Bacillota_I > Bacilli_A > RF39 > UBA660 > Onthousia. The sequence goes on from CALVTA010000021.1 coordinate 4,874, forward strand.
TAATGGTATTGACTTTGAAAGAGTAATAGAAATTGCTAAAGAAGTTAAAGATTGTCTTGATATGGGCTTTTCTATTGCAATAGTTGTAGGAGGAGGAAACTTCTGGCGAGGTAAAGCGAATGACTTTATGGAGCGACAAACATCAGATTATATTGGTATGCTTGCAACTACTATGAATGCTCTAGCTTTGCAAGATGCTTTTAGACAAATAGGTGTTCCAGTTCGTGTTGAAACTGCTATTGAAATGAGAAAAGTTGCCGAGTTCTATCTACGTGAAAAATGTGAGAAACATCTAGAAAAAGGTAGAGTTGTAATATTCGGTTGTGGAACAGGTAACCCATTCTTTTCAACTGATACGGCAGCAGCTTTAAGAGCGGCCGAAATTAATGCCGATATCTTAGTAAAAGCAACTAATGTAGATGGTATCTATGATAAAGATCCTAAAAAATATAAAGATGCTAAATTAATTAAAGAAACAACATATAATGAAGTATTAAATAAAAAGTTAAAAGTAATGGACTTAACGGCAATTACTCTATGTATGGAAGAGTCAATTCCTATTATCGTTTTCAATATAAATAAATCTGGAATGTTAAAACAAGCTCTTATTACTGATGATATAGGTTCTATTGTAAAATAGGTGTGTTATGTATCCCTTTAAAATACTTAATAAAAAGAAATATTCTTTATATTTTCTTAATGCTTTCGTAGAAAACATCTGTATTTATATCATGCCAGTCATAATATCTATATGTTTAACTACTCCATTTACTTTAAATAAATTTAAAATATTAATCATATTAACCATTACCCTTAAAACTTTAGAGATAATATTTAATTCTATTTGGAATATAAAAGCAGTATATTTTTTAGAAGAAACAAAAAAAGATTTACAACTTGCTTATTTTAGAAGAATATGTAATATGAACATTACTAAAATTAATAATACTCATACTGGTTTTTTAAAGAAACAAATAAATATAGTTAGTGATGAAACAGTAAATTTATTAAATGAATTCATGACAACAATTAATGGTTTTGTTATTGCAATTTCTATATTTCTAATTCGAGTTTTTACACAAAGCAAACTCGTATTTGCTATTTGTATAGTATTTATAATCTTTATAGTAATTTATAATATAATCATTACTAAATTTAATGTAATGGCTCAATAAGATTATAACAGTAAAAATGCTAAATATAATGCTACTAATGTCGACTTTCTAGAAAATGTTAAAGTAGTAAAAAATTATGATGGACTTTTCTTTGCAACTAAAAGAATTAATAAAGAATTTGACATAGTAAGAAAACCTTTAAGAAAAGTTAATATCTTTGGTACTTTAAGATTTGATGGAACAAGTGCTTTAATATTTATAATGTATGCAATTTTGTTAATCAGTTTATTTATTCAAATGAAAAATGGTGAAAATGTATTTAGTTATGTAGTTTTTTATACTACAATGTTTAGTGGTATTAACACAGAATTAAGAGGTGTTGGTTATCTATTCTTACATCTTAATAAATTTAAATCTGCTAACAATCAAATAGAAAAAGTTTTAACCAAAGAAGAAAAACAATCTAAATTTAAAAACTTTAATAATATTACTTTAAAAGATATAGAGTTTAAATATAGTAAGAAAAGTAAAAATGTTATAAATATACCTTACTTCTCAATAGATAAAAAAGATAAAGTAAGTATAATGGGAGAATCTGGTCAAGGTAAATCTACTTTTCTTAATCTATTCTGTAGGTTTTATAAGATAGATAATAGCAAATATATAGTAAATGGTAAAGAAAGCAGTAAAGCTCCAGATGTCGCTTACATCTCTCAAGAAACAGATCTCTTTGATTTATCTATTAGAGATAATCTCTTACTAGGTAAAAATATAAGTGATAAGAAATTAAAAGAATATCTAAACCAAGCAGGACTTCTTGATTGGATTAATAGTCTAGAACATGGTCTTGATACTATAGTTGGAGAAAAAGGTATAAGACTATCGACTGGTCAAAAACAAAGATTAAATATTATTAGAGGTATTTTATTAGATAAAGAAATATACATTTTAGATGAACCAACTTCTAATTTAGATATTCTATCAGAAGAAAAAATTTATGAAATGATAAATAAGTACTTAAACAATAAAACTTTAATTATTGTAACTCATAGACCTAAATTAAAAGATATCTGTAATAAACATTATTATTTTAAAGATAAAGAAATGATTTTTGAAGATTAAAAGCCCACACAAACGTGAGCTTTTTCCAAACATGGTAGGCCTAGAGAGTCCCTACTTGTATTCTTTCAGATTTTAATCTTACTCAAACTTACTAATAAGTAAGCGTCAGTGCAAAAAGACAATTTACACTCTCATGTTATTTCTAATAAATATATCCCGCTTTACAAAAAAGTAAAACTATATCTTATAAACTTTATTCTTACCCTGTCTTATTCTTTGAAATTGCTCTTTTAAAGTACTCTTTGTATAATAAACAGCTCCTTTTAAATCAACTTCATCATCTAAAAACTCATAATGCTTCTTATTACTTTCCCATACGCTTTCATGCTTTTCAATAAAATTATTATTAAGATAATCAGTATTTAAACTAGAAATATCTCTAATTTTACCTCTATCTTGAAGCATCTTTTCAAAATAGTAAGAAAATTTATCTAAGTCGTAATTTCCACCATGCAAGTGATAAATATCATAGAAGTCTTTTGTTCTTGTATTTAAAACATCTGTCTTAGTAGACTCGGCAATAATACATAATTTCTCTGCTAAAGTCTCTTCCATAGAAGGGACTACTACTTCATATTCTTCATCCCTTGAAAATATTTTAGGTACTAATTTCAACTGTTTTTCATAGATACAAGGATGATTTTCTCTATAATCGATACCTATAGGATGATTAATTTTTCCATACTTAGCAGAGATTGGTAACTTAATAATACCTGTATTAGTTCTTTTAGGAGCACCTCTTAAAATATAATCAAAATCATTATCACTTGTTTTATCACACATAGCATTAACTAAAAGAATTAAAGAATTATGATGGTCTATTGTACTAGTTAAATCTATATCTGTAATAGGTCTAACTATTTTACCTAAATGAACAGCTTGTGCGAAACTTCCCTTAACTATTATATCCATACTTTTATCGATTTTACTTAAGCGATAAAGTAAATCTCTTGAAAAAAAAGTATTATAAACATTAGTTATACTGATATTAAGTCTTTTAGACTCTTTATTTAGGTATGACTTTAAACTATCACAGTTCTTAAATTTATTCATTTCAACCATCCCCTTTTGATGGCTAAATTATACCATAAAATATACAATAAGTCAAAATTTAGAATTGTATTTTCCCTATTTTTCTATTATAATATAACATATTTAGAAGTAAGGACGTGGTAATATGTTTTTTATATGTATGTTAATGCCTGCTAGCATTTCTATACTAATAGAAAAAAGAATAATAAAAAAAGACCTTAGTAATAGTGATTTAATATTAAAGTATTTACTTTATACATTTTTAATTACAACAATCATGAATACTTTTATTTACACTTTTAGTAGTGAGAAATTATTGCATTATTCAGAATATACTTTTAGTTATGATTTTTGTCTAAAATATATGTGGCTTAGTCTAATAATCGCTCTTGTCTTACCATATATATTAAAAGTAATAAGTGCTAATATAGATATAAATTTAGAAATAAGAGAAAAGAAAAAAAATGAAAAAAAGAAAGCAGTTAAAAAAAGAAAAACTAAAAAAAATAATTAAAACTTTATTATTTTATTTATTAATACTTTTAGCTCTTATTATTATATTTAGTACAAACTGGACAATAGAAAATTGCCAATTTGATAATTTTGATCAAATACTATTTACTCTAAATAGTTCTGTAAGTTCTGCTAGTAATGATATAATTAAAACATTTATTAAAGAAAATATTCTAAAGCCAATAATAATTACTATAATTATTCTAATTATTACTTTTGGTATAAGATATTTATCTAAAAATTTAGAGGTATTCCTAAATATCAAAATTAGAAAAAAAACAATTAAATTAAAATTCAATAAAATTATTAGTGCTATATTTTTAATTACCTTATTAGGATATGCTATCTATTATGCCATAAGTAATCTATATATTTTTGATTATATTAAATATAGCTACATAGAATCTAATTTTTTTGAAGTTAACTACATTAAACCAGACGAAGTAAAATTAGAATTTCCTGATAAAAAAAGAAATCTAATTTATATATTTTTAGAATCGATGGAAACTACTTATTCCAATAAAGAAAATGGTGGTGCATATGACACTAATTATATTCCTGAATTAACAAGACTTGCTAATAATAATATAAACTTCTCTTCTAATAAGTTAGTAGGAGGAGCTCATATGGCTTATAACACATCATGGACAATGGGTGCAATGATTGCTCAAACAGCTGGTATCCCTTTAAAAACTGCCTTTGAAGCAAACTCTGAAAAAAATTATGAAAATGGCAGTTTGGTTCCAGGTGCCTACTCTATAGGTCAAATTCTAGAAGAAGAAGGATATAAACAGTATATTATGGTTGGATCAGATTTAACTTTTGGAGGAAGAAGAGTCTATTTCAACACACATGGCAATTACAATATATTTGACTATTTTACAGCTATAGATGATGAAATTATAGACGAAGACTATTATGTTAATTGGGGTTATGAAGATGAAAAATTATTTGATTATGCAAAAAACGAATTAAAAAAAATAGCAAAAAATGATGAACCATTTAATTTTACATTATTAACTGCAGATACACATTTTCCTGATGGATATATCAGTGAAAACTGTGAAATTGTTTCCGATAACCATTATTTAAATTCTATAGCATGTTCTAGTAAACAGCTTAATGACTTTATTAGATGGATTAAAAAGCAAGACTTTTATGAAAATACTACTATCATACTAACCGGAGATCATCTAAGCATGAATACCTATTCCTTTGATAACATTGATCAAAACTATGAAAGAAGTATATATAATGTCTTTATAAATTCTGCCATTGATACAAATTGTAATAAAAATAGAGAATTTAACAGTTTTGACTACTTTCCATCTACCCTAGCTGCCCTCGGAGTAAAAATAGATGGAGAAAGACTAGGTCTTGGTACTAATTTATTTAGTTGTAAAAAAACACTATCTGAAGAATATGGCAATAATTATATTGATGAAAGATTAAAAGAAAAATCAATATACTACAACGAATGTATTAATAATATCTGCAAATAAAAATATACACTCTCAATTCAAAATTTTATCCAGATATTATTATTTATGAACAAGATTATACATTTAAATATAAAGCCCTAGTTGAATATAAAACTCAACTAGGGCTCTTTTGTCTAATTTTTATTAGCAAATTCAGTATTAAACCTTACTTCGCCAAAATTTCACAAACTAAATTACTTATCTCAGTCGGATTATCTAAACTCATTCCCTCAATAAGTCTAGCTTCTGCATAAAGAATTTTACTATATTTTTCTAATGTTTCAAAATCTTTTTGTTCATATAAAGATTTTAACTTATCTGCAATAGGATGATTTTCATTAATCTCCATTACTGTAGTAGCTTTCATTCCCGTATCTGTTGGCATAGCATCCATTACTTTTTGCATTTCAACAGAAACCTCTCCTTTACTAGTTAAACATACTGGATGATTTTTAAGTCTATAAGTAAAGGCTACCTCATTAACACCAGTTCCTAATACATCATGCATTTTAATAAACATATCTTTATATTCTTCATTAACTTTCTTTAACTCACTCTTCTCTTCATCACTTTCAAGATCAGCATCACTACTTGCAATATTAACAAAGCTTTTTTCCTTATAATTCATCATTACTTTTAAAACAAATTCATCTAAATAATCAGTTAAATATAAAATATCTATATCTTTTTCTTTAGCACTCTCAACCTGAGGTAACAAATCAATCTTATCTACAGTTTCTCCACAAGCATAATAAATTATCTTATCATCATCTTTCATCTTAGAGACATATTCATCAAGAGTAACCATCTTCTTTTCTTTAGATGAATAAAATAATAATAAATCTTGTAAAGTTTCTTTAGCCATTCCATAAGACTCATAAATACCAACTTTTAACTGCATTCCAAAATCTTTAAAAAACTTTTCATAATTTTCCCTATCATTTCTAAGCATTTTTTCTAATTCTTTTTTTATCTTAGATTCTAAAGATTTAGCAATAGACTTAATTTGATAGTTCTCTTGCAAAGTCTCTCTTGAAATATTTAAAGATATATCTTCACTATCAACAATACCTTTAACAAAGCTAAAATAATCAGGTAAAAGATCTGCACATTTTTCCATTATAAGAACACCTTTAGAATAAAGTTCAAGTCCTTTTTCATAGTCCTTAGAATAATAATTATATGGAGCATGACTAGGTATAAATAGAAGTGTTGTATATGAACATCTTCCTTCTACTTCACTACGAATCACCTTCAAAGGAGCTTCATAATCATAAAATTTATCAGTATAAAAAGAATTATAATCTTCATCCTTAACAGAGCTCTTTTGCTTCTTCCAAATAGGAATCATACTATTTAATGTTTTATCTTCTAATTTTTTTTCTTCTTTATCATCTTTTTTAGTAATCTTCTCTTCTTTCATCTTTATAGGATAAGAAATATAATCAGAATACTTTCTAACCAATCTTTCAAGAGTATATTCTTCTAAATATTCATCATAATTAGTATCTTCATTATTTTCTTTTAAGTGTAATATAATCTTTGTTCCTGTCTTATCATAATCTGTCTCTTCGATAGAATATCCATCAGCTCCTCTTGACACCCAACGATAAGCTTTATCACTATCATAAGATTTACTAATAACTTCTACCTCATCACTCACCATAAAACTAGAATAAAATCCTACTCCAAATTGTCCAATAATAGCCATATTTTTATCATCTGACATTTTCTCTTTAAATAATTCTGAACCACTTTTAGCAATAGTACCTAAATTATTTTCAAGTTCTACATCACTCATACCAATACCATTATCAACAATAGTAAGAGTTCTATTTTCTTTATCAGGAATAAGTCTAATTTCCAAATCTTTCTTTTTAACCTTAATATCTTTATTAGTAAGTGATTCATAATAAAGTTTATCAATAGCATCACTTGCATTAGAAATTAACTCTCTTAAAAAAATTTCCTTGTTTGTATAAATTGAATTAATCATTAAATCTAATAATTTCTTAGATTCAGCTTTAAATTGTTTTTTCTTCAAATTAATCACTCTTCTTTCTTATTTACATAAAATAGAATAACACTTGTTTTAGCAATTGTCAAGCAAGAGTGCTAAAAAAACAATCATTAAAAATTAGTAAAGGAATTTTACTAATTATTTATTTGGATCAACTAATATCTTAACCGCTTCATCAGTACCACTAGTTAACCGCTCATAAGCCTTCTGAACCTCAGTATAACTGACTATATCATCAACAAATTTCATAACTTCTATTTGTTTATTAGCAATTAAATCTAAACATGTTTTAAATTCTTCTTTAGTATAAGCAATAGCACCTTTTACAGTTAATTCATTCATAACCGCAACAACAGTAGGAATACTTATAGGTCCAGTAGCAACACCAACTAAAATGACAGTACCCCCTGGTCTTACAGTAATAAGTGATGAAGTAACAGCACTAGAATTACCACAGCACTCTATTACAATATCAAACCCTCCGTTAGTATCAGCCAATACTTCATTAATCATACCTTCACGAGTTGCATCGTAGTATTTATCAGCAACACCTAAACTAATTGCTTTCTCTCCTCTTTTTTTATTAGTTTCACTCACCGCTACAAAACTTGCTCCCTCTTTTTTAGCAAACATTGCGCTCATTAATCCAATAATGCCACCACCTATTATCAACACCTTAGATCCTACTTTAACATCTGCCAAATGTATACCATGTAAAGCCACAGCTGTAGGTTCAACCATAGCAGCCTCTTCATCAGATACACTATCAGGTACTTTTAATACCATATCACTCCTAACTTTGATGATCTCAGCCAAAGCTCCAGGATTATCAAGAGAAAGACCAACCGCCTTAGTCCATGTACTCTTACAGTACTGAGGATTGCCACTTAAACAAGCTGAACAATTTAAACACGGAGAAATAGGTAAAGCCGTTACTCTATCTCCTACTTTTAAATCATTTCTATTGCCTGGATTAATTACTTGACCACAAAACTCATGTCCCATAACTAAACCTATAGGATCTCCTATTTCAAAATAATGTAAATCAGAACCACATATACCAGCTTTTAAAACTTTAACAATAACATCATTATCATTAATTGGTTCCTCTATTTCTTTTATCTCAAATTCTCTTTTTCCTTTTAATGCAACTGCACGCATCATAATCACCTCTATCATAAGTTTATCACAACCTAAAACTAAAAAAAGAAAAAGGCTATAAACTTTACTTATCTTTACATCTTATAAACTCAAGTAAAGATTGACATCCTTTTTCTATTTCATCATAAGTAATAATAAAATTATGTGTATACCAAGGATCATTTATATCCTTATTATTCTTAGTAAAATCTAACAACTTATAAATTTTTTTATTAGTACCAAATAATTTTTCCATAGATAAAACATTATAATCATCCATCCCTATAAAATAATCAAATTTTTCATAATCACTTTTTAGCAATCTTGTAGCATGATGTTCACCATAAGGAATATTATGTTTATCCAACATACTTTTTGTAGCAGGATGCATATCATTACCTATCTCATCATCACAAGTACCACGAGATTCAATAAAAAAATCATTCTCTAAACCTTCTTTTTTTACTAAATCTTTAAATACATAAAGAGCCATAGGACTTCTACAAATATTTCCCAAACAAACAAAACAAATTCTTATCATCTTTCTATCCTTTTCATTCATTATTATATTTTAACAACTCTCTAATATCATTAACAGATAAATTTTGAAAACTTTTGTATTCATCTCCATCATTTTCTATTAACTTATCACTCAATATTTTTTTCTTAACTTGCAAATCAAGTATTTTCTCTTCAATAGTTCCTTTAGAAATTAATTTTATCACTTCAACCGTATTCTTTTGTCCTATTCTATGAGCTCTATCAGTCGCCTGATTTTCTGCTTGTGGATTCCACCATAAATCTAGATGTATCACAACATCAGCACTTGTAAGATTTAAGCCTGTTCCACCACTTTTTAACATAATTAAGAAAATATTTGTATCATCATTATTAAATTTATCAACTAATTCTTGTCTTTTTTTACTACTAACAGAACCATCTATCACATAGCTAGTAATTCCTTCTTTAGTAATACTATCTTTTACAATATTTAAAGCCGTTTTAAAGCTTGTAAATAATAATAATTTATGACCATTAGATACTGATTCTTTAATTACATCTATTAAATGTTCTATTTTAGACGATGTCTTATTAAAATTATCAAAGACAATCTTAGGATCAATACATACTTGTCTAAGTCTCGTTAAAAGTGTAAGTATCTGCATCTTATTTTTAGAAAAACCAGCATTTACTAACTCTTCCATTTCTTCTTTAGTCTCCTTAACTAATGCTGCATAGATTTTCTTTTCTTCATCACTTAGATCTATATAAATATTATTTTCTAACTTATCAGGTAAATCCTTTAAAACTTCATTTTTCTTACGTCTCAATATAAACGGTTTGACTTGGCTTCTAAGTTTACTTAATGTTATATTAGTATCATCATCAAAATCCTCACCTATTTTATATTTTTCACTAAACTTATTCTTACTTGCAAAAAATCCTGGCATTACATAATCAAAAATACTCCATAACTCTAAAATTGAATTCTCAATTGGAGTTCCCGTTAAAGCAATTTTAACCTCGCTATTAATACTTTTAACAGCTTTAGTCAACATAGCCATAGGATTCTTAATATTCTGAGCTTCATCTATAATCATAACTTTAAAATTCATCTCTTTATAGATATCTAAATCTTCTCTTAAAAGCCCATAACTAGTGATATAAACATTACCATCATATTCATCTAATTTTCTATGACGTTCTTTCTTTAAACCTACAAAAATACATCTTTTAATATCATCACTAAATTTCTTAAATTCATTATCCCAATTATAAACTAGAGCGGTTGGTGTTACAATTAATATCTTAGCATCACTATCTTCTTCCAATATTCTTCTAATAAAAATAATAGTTTGTAAACTTTTACCAAGTCCCATCTCATCTGCAAGTATCCCGCCTAAACTACATTTATAAAGATTATAAAGCCATTTAACACCATCTTTCTGATAAGATCTAAGCAATTTATTCTCATTCTCAGTAAATAAAACAGTAGCATCTTTATATTCTTTAAATTTTTGAACAAAAAAATCAAATAAAGAATTAGTCCTAATAAATCTATTTTTATTTTTTAAACTATCAAGGTAAAGAGCTCTAAACTTAGGTAAAACTCCACTTTCACAATCTAAATCTAGGTCTTCTTTCAATTCTTCTAATTCTTTAATCGAAGGATCAAGCAAATCTAAGATATCACCATTTTTTAATTTATAATATTTCTTTTTACTCTTTAAACTTAAAAAAATACTATCTAATTCACTAGGACTTATATTATCTAATTTAAATTCATAGTTTAAAATATTATCACTACCAATGCTAAAAGTAGTACTGCCATTTACTTTCTTTATCAAACTAGTATTCTTTAACTTCTCACTAGTAAATATATTATAGTTTTTATTTAATTCATCTATACCATTTTCTAAAAAATCTCCTACTTCATCAATATCATAGAGTCTTAAATTATCATCAAATCCATAGTTAACAACATCTAAAAATACACTTTTTTCAAAATCTCTATCTCTAACAATATTATTATTAACTTTATCTAAATAATTAACTTCAATATCTCCATAAATAAAAATAATTTTACATTCTATATATGCTTCTAAAATATCAAAATACAACTTAACATCAGGAGTATTTATAATTATTAAATCATCTACTGTTTCATCCAATTCTAACCTATCTTTAATATTAGGAACTACATAATCTTTAAATTCTTTAAAATAACCATCAGAAAAAGTTAAAGTATCTATCTCTTCTTCTAAAATATTTTTAGCAAGTATTGTTTCTTTTTTATTTAATCTATAAATAGCATTTTTATCTATTAAATAACTATAATCATCAGATAATTTTCTTAATTTTGTTAAATCATAATCTATCTTTAAAATATGATTGTCTTTTTCTTTAATTACTTTAAAATTAAAAGGTAACTGTTTAACGACAGCCAATTCTTTATTAATTCCTGGAGAATCCACGTAAATACTATCAACTATTGAAAACAATTCATCTAAATTAATCTTAGTAGGAAGTAAAAATGAATCATATCTATAAAGCCTAGAATAAGCAAGTTCTATAAAATTAATAAGCCTTTTGCTCTCATTATTAAAGTAGAAGTTTTTATTACTGAAAATAAATTCCTTACCAAACTTAATTTCTCCACCATTATGATATCTATCAATAAATGTACCAACTTTATTTCCCAACATATAAAGTTTAGTATCACCCACTTTAAACTTTAATTCATAATCTTCAGTATCATAATAACTATAGTAACTATAACTTTTTTCAAGCTTTAAATATGGAACAACTCTAGCCTCTTTTTTTATAATATTTTTATCCATAGAAGTCCTTTTTAATTCATTTAAAAGAGAAGTAACAATAATATTACTATGTTCCTCTTCATCAAATAAGAAATATTCACCTTGAAATTTAATTAAGACAGCAGCAAGATGCTTACAAGATGAAGTTAAATTAAACTGAGGACATGTACAAAAGGTATCGATAATCTCTCTATTACTATTTACTTCTACTGTAACTATATATGATTTCAAAGTATGTTCAGAAGAAACAATAAAACGATGTTTAAAATCACCAAAATCAACACTACTTCCTATATACCTAACTTTTCTATTATCATAATTTAGACCTTTATCTAAATCGCTTTTCTTAACATACCTTAACATTTCATCAATCATATTATCACTTCCAAATATTACTATAACATAGAACATAAGAAATAAAATAAATTTTATTTCGCCCTTGTCGTTACCTCCAAGGATTCCTATTTCATAGATAGAGTAT
>CALVTA010000022.1 GCA_944359735.1 uncultured Bacilli bacterium
AAATCTACCCTTTTTTAGTACAATAGCTAATAATCTTGTTTTTTATTTAAGTATTTAGAATGCAATAGCATATTTTTAAAAATTAAAGATAAGTATTCTTTAAATTCATTATAAATGTTGACACTTCCTGATATATTTCATCTCTAATATTACCTTTTAAATTAAATAAAATACTATTATCTTTTAATAAAATATTATAGTTTTCTTTTAAAAAATTACAAATAACAATTGCCTCATCTTCACTTGGATATATATTCTTACTTTCTAAATATCCCATCACTAGATGAGGATTCAATATTTTAATGTTATTTTTTATTAATCTTTCTATCATTTTTTCGCTCCCTTAATTAATTTATATGTAGTAAATTTTAATTTATGTGATAAACTAGTAAAGAAAGGAGCTAGACAGTGTGAAGATAAAACAAAAAGTAAATAAGAAAAAAATTAATCGTTCAGATAGAAAATATACTGTTAATGGAAGCACTTATAAGAAAAGATTTGTTTTTTTAGGTGGTATTTTAATAGCTCTATTTTTAGGGATAACTTTACGCCTTTATCAAGTTATGTTGAGAGATCAATCTAAATATGAAGAAGAATTAACAACACTTGCAATGCAAACAGTGGAAGGTCCGAGTTCTCCTCGTGGAAGAATTTTAGATCGCAATGGTAAAGTAATTGTTGATAATAAAGCAGTTAAAACGATTTATTATAATAAAGATAAAAGCAGAGGAACAAAAGAAGAAATAGAACTTGCTTATAAAGTTGTTGAGCACTTAAATTTAGATTATGATAAAATAACTGATAGAAATAAAAGAGAATTCTTTGTTGCTAAGAATAGTGATGATATGGATGATAGAATTACTAAAGAAGAATGGGAAAAATATGAACAAAGAAAACTTGATAGTGATGATATTTATGAATTAAAGATAGAAAGAGTAACAGAAGAAGAATTAAATGCTTTTACTGATTTAGATAATAAAGCTAGTTATTTATATTACTTAATGAATAAGGGATACTCTTATGATGATAAAATTATTAAAAATGAAGATGTAAGTGATAGTGAATATGCTTACATTGCTGAAAATAATGAAGATTTACCAGGATTTAATACCAAACTTGATTGGGAGAGAGTCTATAATTATGGTGATACTTTTAGAACAATTTTAGGAAATATTGGTACTGTTCCTAGTGAAGAGAAAGATGACTATCTTGCTAAAGGTTATTCTTTAAATGATATAGTAGGCACAAGTTACTTAGAAAAGCAATATGAAGATTATTTAAAGGGAACAAAAGCAATATATAGAACTATTAATTCCCATGAGCTAGAGTTAGTAAGTGAAGGAAAAAGAGGTAATGATATAGTCTTAACTATTGATATTGATTTACAACAACAGTTAGAAGCTATTTTAAATGAAGAGATACTATCTACAAAAGGACAACCTAATACTAATTATTACGATAGAAGCTATGCTGTTATAACAGATCCAAATACTGGAGAAATACTTGCAATGGCAGGTCGACAAGCCATTAGTGATGGTAATGGTGGTTATAAAACAATAGATTGTACAACTGGTATTATGACGGATCCAATGACAAGTGGTTCCGTTGTTAAAGGTGCTAGTATGCTGGTAGGATATAATACGGGAGCCATTACCCCAGGAGAGTATCAAGTAGATGAATGTATTAAAATAGCAGGCACACCTCAGAAATGTTCTTGGCGGACATTAGGAAGAATTAATGATATAGATGCTCTTGCTTTATCTAGTAATGTATACCAATTTAAAACAGCAATGAAAGTAGCAGGAGCAACCTATCAATATAATAAACCTTTAGTAATTAATGAAAGTGCTTTTGATACATATCGTAATACCTTTAAAGAATTTGGGCTTGGTGTAAAAACAGAAATAGATTTACCAGTTGAATCTTTAGGATATACTAGTGACAACAAAGCTCCAGGTTTACTTCTTGATTTTGTTATGGGACAATATGATACCTATACGCCAATTCAATTATCTCAGTATGTTTCAACCATTGCTAATGGTGGTAGTAGATTACAACCACATTTATTAAAAGAAGTACATACTGCAACTGATGATGATAGCTTAGGAGAAACTATTTATACATTTGAAACTAATGTTTTAAATAAAGTTAATACTAAAGAAGAATATTTAAATAGAGTAAAAGAAGGCTTTTATGCTGTTATGAATAAAAGCTATGGTTTAGGAGTAGGCTACATAGATGATTCACACGATCCAGCAGGTAAAACAGGAACTAGTCAGAGTGCTGCAGATACTAATAATGATAATATTAATGATACTGATACCGTCTCTACCGCTTTTATAGGTTATGCTCCATCTTCTAACCCTAAAATGTCTATTACAGTAACATCTCCAAACTCATCTTGGGAAAATCCAAATAATAGTTATTCAACATTAGTTACTAGAAGAATTAGTAAAAGAGCAAGCGATGCTTACTTTGCTTTATATCCTTAGAATAATTTATTATCTTTTGTAATAAATTTATTATGAGGTGGTGTCTTATTAAAAAAGTAATAGAAGCAATTTTTGTAATCGCTCTTGTTCTTTTTTCATTTTATTACACAGAAAAAGCGATTGTAATATTAGAATCTAATGATCCTCTTATGAAAGAGATAAAAGATAAGGGAAGTAGTAAAACTTCTTTGGCAGTTAATGCTAAAGTTGATGGAGATTATCTTATTCCCGGTTATAATGGGCTTACTATAGATTTAGAGGAGAGTTTTACAAAGATGAAGGGCTATGGTAGTTACAATGAAAGTCTTTTAGTTTTTGAAGAAGTAGCACCTACTATCTCTATAGATGATTATTATGATAAATATATATCTAGTGGCAATGGACTTACTACTAATATTGCTTTAGTTTTTACAGTTGATAATAGTAGTTATACATCAAATATTATAGAGATTTTAAAAGAAATGAAAACAGTTTCAACTTTCTTTATTGATGGAGAATTTATTGACAATAATACTTCTTTTATAAGAGATGTAATTACAAATGGTAATGAAATAGAATTACTTAGCTATGCTAATAAATATGATGAACTTCTTTTTAAAGGCTCATTAGAGAAGATAAAGACTCTTACTAGTACAAGTCCTAAGTATTGTTATGCTACTTATGATAATGAAGAAATATTAAATTTATGTAGCAAACTATCTATGCATACAATTATCCCAACATTGAGACTTGATAATAATATTTATTCAAGTGCTAAAGGTAATCTTAGGAGTGGTAGCATTATTAGCATTAAATTGACAAAAGAAAATGTCAATGAATTAAAAGTTTTGATTAACTATATAAAACAAAGAGGTTTTACTTTAGTTACCTTAGATACCCTCTTAAACGAAGCAAGAAGTGAAAAATAAATATATAAATGCAATAAAAAAATTGACTAAATAACAGAATAAAAGTATTGAAAAAAGTTTAAAGAAATGATAAATTAAAGATGATCAAAAGAAAAAAGGAGTATTGAATAATGAAAGATGATATAGTAGTATGGGGATTACATAATACTAATAACGAGAACTTATTGTTAAATGAGGAAGTAATAGCTGTAGGCTGGAGTGAAATGGGAGATCTATCTAAAATAGAAGCTAATAGAGATTCCTATTATGCAGCTTATAACAAAGTTTATAAAAATAAAACAAAACAATCAGTTGCAAATTCAGCTGGTCAACTGTTTAGGTTCGTTAATGAAGCCAAAGTGGGAGATTATATAGTTTATCCTACCAAATTTAATAGAATGATTAATATTGGACAAATAACAGGAGAATATTTTTTTGATATTAATGAGAAAGAATATTGTCAAAAAAGAAAAGTAAAATGGTTAAAAGAATTGCCTAGGAGTGAATTTTCACAAGGAGCTTTATATGAAATAGGATCATTTTTATCGTTCTTTAAAGTTAAACATTATGCTGAAGAATTTATAAATGCAATCTATAGTAAAAAACTTCATCTAGATAACTCAGATATTTCAGATGGTGATGATGAAATAATAGCAACTTATGAAACTATATTAGAAAGTACAAAAGATTATATTTTAAGAGAATTAAATAAAAATTATAAAGGTTATGAATTAGAAGATATGGTTTCAGATTTGTTAAATGCTATGGGATATAGAACAACAATTAGTCCTCATGGAGGTGATAATGGTAGAGATATTATTGCATATAAAGACGAATTACCACCAAGAATTATAGTTCAAGTTAAAAGTCAAACAGGTAATATTAATGAATCTACTGTACAATCCTTAAAAGGAACAATGGATGAAGGCGACTATGGATTATTTGTAACATTATCAGATTATGCTAAAAATGCTAAGATATATTTAGAAAAACATCCAATAATAAAATCAATTAATGGAGGAGAATTAGCAGATTTGATTTTAAAATACTATGATAACATGTCTGACAAATTTAAAGATACAATAAAATTAAAGAAAGTTTATATACCTATGATTGAAACAGAAGAGTAATAATATAAAATTAATAAAATAATTTGACAACTAATAATTTTGTAGTAAAATAATATTTGTAAATACGTATCAGTTAAGGACATGATAAAAGAATACTTTTAATCTTAGAGACTTAACGGTTGGTGAAAGTTAAGAAAA
Organism: uncultured Bacilli bacterium; assembly: GCA_944359735.1. GTDB lineage: Bacteria > Bacillota_I > Bacilli_A > RF39 > UBA660 > Onthousia. Next base: position 4,648 of record CALVTA010000022.1, read on the forward strand.
GCTCTTTTGTTACTACCTTAATGAGTAGAATTATACAAAGTAATTCCGGTTAAGCCGTTATCAAAATTAAGTTAAATAAAGGATGGTATCGTGTAAGTGTAAAGCACTCCTATAGATATCATCTTTTTTATTATAGAGTCATGGGGAAGATATTATGGATATAATAGAACTATTAGAAATTTTTTTTAAGAAAAATAATCAAGCTGTAAGTATTAGTGGCTTGTATAAAACATTAAAAATAAAAGACAGTAATAAAGACGCTTTTTTAGACGCTTTATTTGAATTAGAAAAAGCAGGTAAAATAATTTATCAAGATAATATGTATATTAAAGTTCCCCATAACTCAGATTTATATCATGGAAAGCTCCAAATATCTAATAAAGGCAACTTTTATATTAGTATAAATAAAAGTAGTAGAATAAATATTAAAAATTTTAGGGAATATAGATTAAAAAAAGATGATACTATATATGTAGTAAAAAGAGAAAGTAAAAGAACAGAAACTTATAAAAAGTATTTTGAAGGAGATATTATTAGGGTTGTAACAAGAGAATCTTTACCTAGAGATAATTATCTTGCTAAAGGTATAGTAAAAAAAGAGTATTTGTCAGGAAAATATTATATTCAGGTAGAAAATAGAAAATATTATATTAAGAGTAAAAATATGAGAAGTGCTTACCCAGGAGATTTAGTTTCTATACAGTTAGGTACTAAAGATTCTTTAGAAGAAGTTAAAGTTTTAAATGTTATTAAAAGAAAAAATGATACTCATATATTTAAATGCATAGAGCATGAAGGAGTTAAAAAATGGCTTCCTTTAGGAACAACATATTTTGAGATAAGTTCGATTCCAGAAGAAGAGTATGAATCTGGATCCTTAGTTTTAGCATCCTTAAATCTTAAAGAAGGAAAATACTATCTTGATATAAAAGAAAAAGTAGCATCTAGATATAATGAAGCCACTATAAATAGTGCTACAGAAAATAATTTTTCTTTAGAGTTTGATAAACAAATAATTAAAGAAGCAGAAAATATTATTTTTTTAAATCCTATGATAGATTCTTCTAAAAGAAGGGACTTGCGAAGCTTAGTTACAGTAACAATTGATTCATCTCATGCCAAAGATTTAGATGATGCTATTAGTTTAGAAGAAAAAGGGGGACTTTATTACTTATATGTAAGTATAGCCGATGTTTCTTCTTATGTACCTTTTGAATCATCATTGTTTAATGAAGCGATAAAAAGAGGTACAAGTGTCTATCCGCTTGATACCGTAATACCTATGTTTCCTCAAAAAATATCTAATGAAATTTGTTCTCTTAATCCACATACAGATAAATTAGCTTTAACCTGTATGATGAAAATAGATATAAATGGTAATGTTTTAGATTTTGAGATATTCAATAGTATAATTAACAGTAACTATAAAATGAGTTATGATAGTGTTAATAATTTATTATCAGGTAAAGAATATGATTATGATTATCTTCCATTCTATCAACTATTATTTAGAATGCAAAGACTTTCTAATATTATTCAAAATAAGCGAATAGAAAATGGTTCCTTATTTTTACAAACTAGTGAATATGGCTTCAATATGGATGAATTCAGTAATATAATGTCTTTAGAAGAAAATGAAAAAGGACCTGCTCAATCAATAATTGAAAACTTTATGATTATAGCCAATAAAACAGTAGCTGATTATGCTTATTACTTAGAATTACCATTTGTTTATAGGAATCATGAGCCCCCAACTAATATGGGATTAGATAAATTAAAAAGTAATCTAAAACATGAAAAAGTAGTAATTAACAGATTAAATTCTATAACTAATCCCAATATTTTAAAGAAAGTGCTTGTAAGTATTTTAGCAAATACAACTAAAGAAGAAGCTACCTTTATTTCCGAAATAGTTTTAAAGTCAATGACACGAGCTTATTATGATAATAAAAGTACCGGTCACTATGGTCTTGGATTAGATAGATATGCAACCTTTACTTCGCCAATTAGAAGAGCACCAGATCTATTAAATCACTATGCTTTAAATGCCATTCTTAATTATGATAAAGATAGAGAAGTAGTACTAGAAGCATTACAAAAAAAGTTACCCAAATTATGTGCTCATCTAACAGAAAGACAAATAGCTGCTGAAATTGTAGAAAAAGAAACAAGCTATACTATATTAAAAGAATTATCCAATACGGCTTTAGTTGGAAGACTATCACAAGTAATTCAAAACTATGCTTTTGTAAAACTTGAAGATAGTGTAATGGGATTAATTCATACTAGTAATAGATATGCTATTAGTTTAAAAAGACAATGTTTAATTGATAAAAAAGAAAAGAAAACTTATAATATAGATGATACAATTATCTTAAGAATATGTAGCGACAAAAACATTGCTAGTTTTATACCATTAGAAATAGAAGAACAAGATAAAAAACTAATAAAAGGAGAGATGAAATATGATAAATATTAAAGAAAGTGAATTATTAATGCCACTAAATCATTCTTGTGCGCATTTATTAGCAGAAGCAGTTAAGAAATTATACCCAGAAGCAAAGTTTTGGGTAGGGCCTGTAATAGAAGATGGTTTCTATTATGATATTGATTTAGGAGATAAAACACTTACTGATGAAGATTTACCTATCATCGAAAAAGAGATGAAGAAAATTGCTAAAGGTAATAAGAAAATTATTCGTCACGAATTAACTAGGGAAGAAGCAAAAGAGAAATTTAAAGATGATCCATATAAAATAGATCTAATTAATAATATGCCAGAAGACGAAGTAATTACTTGTTATACACAAGGTGAATTTACCGATCTTTGTCGTGGCCCTCATGTCGAATCAACAAAAGAACTAAGATATTTTAAATTGCTTAGAGTAAGTGGTGCTTATTTTAAAGGAGACTCTAAAAATAAAATGTTACAACGTATTTATGGAGTATGTTACTATAATGAAGAAGATTTAATTAAGCATCTAGAGATGTTACAAGAAGCAAGAGAAAGAGATCATCGTAAATTAGGTAAAGACTTGGGAATATTTATGTTTTCTGATCTAGTCGGTAAAGGTTTACCTATGTGGTTGCCTAACGGTTTTTTTGTAAGAAAAACATTAGTTGATTATATTACTAATAAGGAAATAGAGCACGGATATAAACACGTCGTAACACCATCTTTAGGTAGTGTTGATTTATATAAGACTAGTGGGCATTGGGATCACTATAAAGACGATATGTTTCCTGCCATGGAACTTGACAATGAAGCATATGTTCTAAGACCAATGAATTGTCCTCATCATATGATGATGTACCAGAATTCACTTCATTCGTATCGTGATTTACCACTACGTATTGCCGAAATTGCTGATGATTTTCGATATGAAGCTAGTGGAGCTTTGTGTGGGATAGAAAGAGCAAGAGCATTTACTCAAAATGATTCTCATATTTTTTGTAGACCTGATCAAATTAAAGAAGAATTTAAAGCTGTTATTGATTTAATTCTTGATGTCTATAAAGATTTTGGTTTTAAAAATTATAGTTTTAGACTATCTTTAAGAGATAAGAACAACAAAGAAAAATATTTCGGTAATGATGAGTTATGGGAAAAAAGTGAACAAGAGTTAAGAGAAGTTCTAGAAGAAATTGGTGCAGTGTATTATGAAGCGGAAGGAGAGGCTGCATTTTATGGACCAAAATTAGATGTTCAAGTTAAAAGTGCCATTGGTCATGATGTAACCCTTTCTACAGTTCAATTAGATTACCAATTACCTGAGAGATTTACTCTTACTTATATAGACAGAGATGGAAGTAAAGCAAGACCTGTTGTTATTCATAGAGCAATATTGGGTTCTCTTGATAGATTTATTGCATTTCTTCTTGAAGAGACTAAAGGTAATCTACCTCTTTGGTTGAATCCAGTTCAAACTATTGTTATTCCAGTTTCTAGTGAATATCAAAATGATTATGCTACTGAAGTATATGAAAAATTGAAAGAAAAAGGTATTAGGGTAGAACTTGATAATCGTAATGAAAAACTTGGTTATCGTTTAAGAGAAGCTCAAACTAGAAAGATTAATTATACTTTAATCCTTGGAGATAAGGAGAAAACTGATAAGACTATTAGTTATAGACGTCATGGTGAAAAAGATACTACTACATTAACTATAGATGAGTTTATTAATTTACTTAAAGAAGAAGTTGTCACAAAAAGAATATAAAAAAGATAGCTAAACCTATAAGAAAAACTTAGGTCCTATGCTATCTTTTTCATTTTCATAATTTTGGTTATTAATATTATCATAATCATTATTGCTAACTACTTCAGAAGGTTCATCATCTTTTTCATTAATTGCTCCTGCTATTCTAAAAAGTGTTCTAGCATTATTTAATAATGGCTTTACCTGATATACTATTGGTATAGCCTGATTAATTATTCCGAGTGTTCTTTGAGTATTATTTAATACATTATTCCAATTAATACTTCTCCTGGGAAAATTTGTTAAAGTACCATTTCCTTGCCACATTCCCATATTATTATATTGATTATACATAAACATCACTGCCTTTCCCTTTACTTTAATATATGATTAATTTTTCCTACTTGTGCTTACTTAATTTTGTGGTATAATTATTTTATAAGAGTAAGGAGGAGAAGAAGATGGAAATAATAGCAGCACCGTTTATCTTTATATACCACATAGTCCATTATATCTTACTCACTCCTAAACGTATTTTAAATTATGCCTATAGTGGTGTTCTAGCAATTATAGATAAATTAAGCCGAGGTAAAGTTAGTCAAAGACAAGAAGAAAAAAAAGAAGAATATCTGGCTATTTTAGAAGTAGAAAAAATGATGAATGCTACTAAATTAACAACTAACAGGAAGAAAGTTATAAGAAAAGAACCTGAATTTTCATTTCGTTACAAAATAAGAGGTAATAATGGTAAGATAGTTAATGGAACTTTTGAAGGCCCAAGTGCTGATGAAGTTAAAATATTTTTACAAAATGAAGGATATGAAGTTTTAGAAGTTGCTCCTCGTAAATTTTATGATATAGATATAAATATTGGTGGAAAATTTAATGCTGCTGATTTATCATTTTCTCTTACGCAATTATCAACTTACTTAAAAGCTGGTATTGCTCTAATAGATTCAGTTAGAATTTTAGAAAAACAAAGTGAGAAACCCGAGCAAAGAAAAGTCTATCAAAAAGTTGTTTATGAATTATTAAAAGGAGAAAATTTATCAACAGCAATGGAAAAGCAAGGTGATAAGTTTCCGACTCTTTTAGTTAATATGATAAAAACAGCTGAGCTTACTGGTGATTTAACTTCAGTTTTAGATGATATGGCTGACTATTATACTTCTAAAGAAGAGACCAGAAAACAAATGATTTCAGCAATGACTTATCCTATTATAGTCTTATGTATTGCTATTGGTGTTATTATTTTTATCTTAGTCAGTATTGTCCCAAAATTTGTTGAAATGTATGAAGACAATGATGCTGAAATCCCTGCTATTACAACCTTTGTTATGAATGCTAGTGACTTTATAGTTAATCATTATATTATTATAATAATTGGTGTTTTTGTCCTTATAGGTATATTTATTTATCTATATAAAAAATCTAGAAGTTTTAGAAGAAATATTCAACTAATTATTATGCATGTTCCTGTTTTTAGTAAAATTGTTATATATAATGAAGTGTATAACTTTACTAAAACTTTTGCTTCTTTATTAAATCATGGTGTTTTTATTACTGATAGTATGGAAGTTCTTGCTAAAATAACTAACAATGAAATATACAAAGAATTGATTGCTAAAACTATTATAAACCTTAACAAGGGAGTTAATATTTCAGAATCATTTAAAGGACATTGGGCTTTCCCAGTCGCAGCATATGAGATGATTGTAACGGGAGAAAAGACTGGCCAGCTTGGTTTAATGATGGAAAAAGTTGCTAATTATTATCAAGTCTTACATAAAACTTTGGTTAAACAATTACAAAGCTTTATTGAGCCTCTAATGATTGGCTTTTTGGCCCTAATAGTTGGTACTATTCTTTTATCAGTAGTTGTTCCAATGTTTGATATTTATGGAAAGATTCAATAGGTGAAGAGTATGGAAGTTATATATATTATATGTTTTTTTATATTAGGCCTTGTCTTTGGGTCTTTCTTTTGTTGTGTTGGAATTAGATTAAGTAAAAATGAAAAATTTATCAATACAAGAAGTGTTTGTGATAATTGTAATCATACTTTAGCTTGGTATGATTTAATTCCAATTTTATCATATATAATTCTAAAAGGAAAATGTAGATATTGTAAGAATAAAATTAGTCCTTTAAGTTTTTTTATAGAACTTGCGACTGGTATTTTATTTGCACTTTCTTATTATAGTTTTGGTTTCTCATTAGAATTAATATTATCACTTTGTTTGGTTTCTCTTGCTATGATTATCTTTAGCAGTGATCTAACTTATATGATTATACCAGATGAAGTAATTATATTTTTTAGCATTGTTATCATAGTGTTAGAATTCTTTTTAGATGGTTTTAAAGGAGTAGGGCTATCTTTACTTAGTGGAGCTTCTTTATTCTTTTTTATGTATTGTTTAATGAAATTAGGTAATTCCTTGTTCAAAAAAGAATCTTTAGGTGGTGGAGATGTCAAATTACTATTTGTCTTAGGACTTGCAACTGAACCTTTTTTAGGACTCATAACTATCTTTTTAGCTTCTTTTATAGCCTTGCCAGTATCTTTATATTTGCTTTATAAAAATAAAGAGCATATGATACCTTTTGGGCCTTTTATATTAATAGCTTTTCTTATTATTTTCTTTAGTAAAGTTAGCACTAATGATATTTTTTCTTTTCTAACAACTTTCTATATATAATTAATAAAATACTATTGACGAACATTTATTCTAATGCTAAGATAATAAGCATTAAAACATTTATATGTAAAAGTATGGTTTAGTAACATAAGCCAAATTAGTAATATTAATTATTGCATTAAGTTATTCGAAAAATTCGAATAACTAAAAAAGGAAGAAGGACACTATGAAAGATATAAATATTTTAGTTTTTGGAGATGAAATTGTTGATTATAAATATATATTAAGCCGTATTTTAGAATATGATTCTAGTGATAATTATTATACTGTTTTAAATTTTGAAATGCTGGGCGATACTACTGAAGATGTTAAAAATAGATTTGATGATGAGTGTAAAGCTATTTGTTCTAAAGATACAAAGCCAATAATCATTTTTTCTATAGGAGTTAATGATACACAAAATATAAATGGTGAAGATAAAGTTTGTCTTGAAGCATTTATAAATAATATTATTACTATAATTAATAGTGCAAAAAAATATACTGACAATATATTATTTATTGGGTTAACAAAAGTAGATGAATCTAAAATAGAATTTTTTCCTTGGAATAAAGACAAATGTTATTCAGATTCTAAAATCATTTTGTTTGATTTTGTATTAAAAGAAATTTGCCTAGAAAATAACGTTGACTATATTGATGCTTATGATTTATTAGAATCTAAAGACCTATTTGATGGCTTACATCTTAATGCTAATGGTCAGCATAAAGTTTGTAATAAAATAAAAAGTAAAATAAAAGAATATTTTTAATATAATCAAAAGAAGTTAGGAGTGAAGTAATGAAGGCATGCGTTTATACATTAGGATGCAAAGTAAATACTTATGAAAGTGAATATATAATGTTAAAACTAATAGCAGCAGGTTATGAAGTAGTAAATGATATAGATGAAAAATGTGATATTTATATAATTAATACTTGTACTGTTACTAATACTGCTGATATTAAGAGTAGAAAGATAATACATCGTATTAGAAGAAATAATCCTAATACCTGTATTGTAGCTTTAGGTTGTTATGTAGAAGACCACCCTGATGAGTTTAATGATATAGATATTTATATAGGCAATAAAGATAAGAGTAAGATTGTAGAACTATTAGATTTATATTTTACTAATAAAGAACCGATTAGAAGAGTAGGAATTGTTAAAGATAGCTTTGAAGATATGTTTATTACAGATTTTAAGAATAGATGTAGAGCTTTTGTTAAGGTCCAAGATGGTTGTGAAAATTTCTGTAGTTATTGTATTATTCCTTATGTTAGAGGAAAGTGCAGATCAAAAGACCTAGATATGATAGTAAAAGAAGTTAGTACTTTAGTTAATAAAGGTTTTAAAGAAATAGTTTTAACTGGCATACACACTGGTAATTATGGAGTTGATATTAATACAGATTTTGCTACTCTTTTAAAAGAATTAATTAAAATAAATGGTCTAAAACGTCTTAGAATCTCTAGTATTGAAGTGACAGAATTAACTAGCGAAGTATTGAATGTAATTAAAAATAGTAGTGTAATAGTAGATCATTTACATATTCCATTACAAGCAGGTAGTGATAAAGTCCTAAAATTAATGAATCGTAAATATGATTTAAAATATTTTGAAGATAAACTTAAAGAAATAAGAAAAATAAGACCTAATATATCTATTACTACTGATATAATTGTAGGATTTCCTAAAGAAAGTGAAGAGGATTTTTTAGAGACTATAGAAAATGCTAAAAAATTTGCGTTTTCTAAAATACATGTATTCCCTTATTCAGACAGAAAAGGTACCGCTGCAAGTACTATGACAGGGCATATAGATGGTAAGATTAAAAAGATGCGAGCAAGAAAATTACTTGCTATATCTCATGATTTAGAAAAAGAATATGCAAACAAATTTATTGATAAGAGTTTAAAAGTATTATTTGAAGAAGAAAAAGATGGTGTTAGTATTGGTCATACTAGTAATTATTTAAAAGTTAAAGTAAAAGGAAGTATTCCTGCCAATACTTTTAAAAATATTAAGATAAAAAATTATTTATTAGATAGTTTGATAGGAGAAATTGATGAGTAAGATAATAGGTAATTTTAAAAAGACAATTTATAGAAATAGCACTAACAATTACTTGATAGGTTTATTTAAAATAAAAGAAACTAGTTCTGATTTAGATAAATTTATTAATAAAACTATTACAATTACAGGTTATTTGCCTGATCTAAATGAAATAGACACATATAACCTAGATGGTAATATGACTACTCATCAGAAATATGGAGAGCAATTTAGTGTTATTAATTTTGAACGTGTTATGCCTAAACAAACCGATTCTATTGTTAGTGTTTTATCAAGTGATATGTTTAAAGGTATAGGTAAGAAAACAGCAGAAGCTATAGTTAATATGTTTCATGAGGATACTTTTGATATTATCTTAAACAATCCTAACAATCTCTTGCTAGTTAAAGGTGTTAGCGAAAAACAAGTAAGGGTATTGCATGAATCTTTAAAAAACTATCAAGGTAGTTATGAAGTAATATTAAATTTATCTAAATTAGGCTTTTCTACAAGAGATAGTTTAAAAATATATAGTAAATTTAAAGATATGAGTTTTAACTATTTAAATGAAGATATCTATAAAGCTTATTATGAAATAGATGATATTTACTTTAAGACATGTGATTATATATTTTTAAAAAATAACAATGATAAATTAGACGTAAAGAGACTAAGAGCCGTAATTGTTTATATATTAAAAGAACTTACTAATATAAGTGGTAATACATATTTTTATTTGGATGAAATTAGACCTTACTTTATAAGAGTAATAGGTGTAGAAATAAATGATGATTTACTATTAGAAGCCATTAATAATTTAATAACTCTTGAGTTAATTATTGTTAAAGAAAATAAAATTTATTTAAAAGAATATTATGATGCTGAAATATTTATTGCAAGACGTTTAAGACTACTTGCTCATGAAAAAGAAGAAACATTAAAAAATTATAAAAAAGCTCTAGAAGAAATAGAATATAAAAATCATATTACTTATAATGAAGAACAAAAAATGGCAATTAAAGAAGCTTTAACTAGTAAATGTTTAGTTATAACAGGTGGACCTGGTACTGGTAAAACTACTATTATTAAAGGAATTATCGATTTATATCAAGTGCTTAATAACTATAAAACTAAAGATTTGGAAGAAAACTTAGTCTTACTTGCTCCAACAGGCCGTGCTAGTAAAAGAATGAGTGAGGTTACTAGTTTAACTGCTTCAACTATTCATAGATTTTTAAAATGGAATAAAGATACTAATAGATTTCAAATTAATGAGTATAATAAAAGTAAAGTTAGTTTTGTCATAATAGATGAATCTAGTATGCTAGATACACTTCTTTTATCCAGTTTATTAAAAGGTTTATCAACTAATACTAAACTTATCTTTGTAGGAGATGCAAATCAGCTGCCAAGTGTAGGAGCAGGAAATGTCTTATATGATATCTTAAACAGTGAAGAGTTAAAAGTAATTAAGTTAAAAAATTTATATAGGCAGGGAAAAGATTCTAATATTATAACTTTTGCTCATAATATTAATGAAGGTATATTAAATAAAGATATTTTCAATAAAGGAGAAGATTTAAAATTCATAAAATGTCAAGATAATAAAGTTTTAGAAAAAATTAAAGAAGAGGTAAAAAATATAAAAGATTCTAATTATCAAGTACTTGCTCCGCAATATAAGACTATTAATGGTATTGATAATATTAATATTACTTTACAAGAATTATTGAATCCTAAAGAATCTACAAAAAAAGAACTCTCTATTAATGGAGTTATCTATAGAGAAAATGATAAAGTTATAGAACTATCTAATATGCCTGATGAATATGTCTTTAATGGAGATATAGGAGTAATAGAAAAAATTAAACTTAATCCTAAAAAAGAAATATATATCGATTTTGATGATAATTTAATCAAATATACACCTACAATGTTTAATAAATTTTCTCATGCCTATGCTATATCTATTCATAAAAGTCAAGGAAGTGAATTTAAAACAGTAATTATGCCTATAGTTAAAACTTATCATAAAATGTTATATAGAAAATTAATTTATACAGGGGTAACTAGAAGTAAAGAAAAATTAATATTAATTGGGGATATGAAAGCTTTAGAAATGGCAATAAATAACAATAATGAACAAAAAAGAAGAACATCTTTGGATTATTATTTAAAAAATGGTATAATTTAGTTTTCTTTATCCATAATACTTGTAGGAGGCGTATTTATGGATAAGAAAAAAATGATGATAACAGCAGGTATCATGGCTGGGATTGGTTACGGAATGTATAAATATTTCAAAAACAATCCTGCAAAGCTAAATATGATGAAACAAAAGATGAAAAATGCTGTTAATACTTTTGAAGATGAGATGATAGCGTAAAGTTATCATCTTTTTGATTGTTAATATAAAAATATTGTGATAAAATTAATATAAGGGTATGGATTTCTAAATAAGTTATTCATAACAATTGGTAAGTGTCAGGTTTAAATAATTTACTTTATTTGTGTAGTTTTAATTAGGGTTATATAACCAAATAAAAAAGGTGTTGATTAAAGTGAAACAGACTAATAAAATCAAAAAAACAAATAATAAAAATAGACTCAATTATAATTATAAAGAAGTAGCTTTAACAAAGATGGCCAAAAGGCAGTTAGTAGCAACTTTATTATCAATACTGGGAGTAACAATAGTGTCTTTAGGAAGTGCTTATGCTTTCTTTACTTCAATATCAAAATCAGCAGATTATAATGTTATTAAAGTAGGAACATTAAATATAGATTTTGGTGAAGAAAGTAGTAATACTATAAATCTAAGTGGACAATATCCAATGAGTGATGAAGAAGGTTTAAAATTAACGCCATACACTTTCACAATAGAAAACACAGGAACACTACCAGCTGATTATGAAATATTTATTCAAGATGATACTGATATGATAGAACAAGATAATTGTGCTAATAATCAATTAAATAAAGACTACATAAAATATAAATTAAATGAAGGTGAACCTCTTGTATTGTCAACTATAGCAGGAAATGATTATAAAATAGCATCAGGTTCTCTAGAAGTAGGACAAAAAGAAACTTATACATTATATGTATGGATAAAAGAAGGTTCAGGAAATGACGTTTTAAATAAACATTATCATGGTAAATTAGTTATAAATGGAGCGAGTAAAACAGAAGCAGCTACCGATACCTTACTAGCTAAAGTAAACTCTGAAGATTTAGATTATGATTCAGCGACAAGTGAGCAACAGAAAGAAATGTGGACATTCTCACATCCAGCAACAGAACAAACAGAAGCCTTAACAGATTATAGATATATAGGGAAAGATCCAAATAATTATGTAACATTTAATGATGAAACATGGAGAATAATAGGAGTATTTACAGTAGATGATGGAAT
>CALVTA010000023.1 GCA_944359735.1 uncultured Bacilli bacterium
AGGGGAAATCTACCCTTTTTTAGTACAATAGCTAATAATCTTGTTTTTTATTTAAGTATTTAGAATGCAATAGCATAGTTTTGCAAAAATAAAAAGAGAAACTTATTATTTTTGGCACTTAGGACAATAATAAGTTCCTCTTCCTCCTACTTTTGTAACAATAAGTTTCTCTTTACAATTAGGACATATTCCATCTTTTTTACCATGAACGGCAAGTTCATTTTGAAATAAGCCATGTACTCCTTCTGCTGATGTAAAACTCTTAATAGTAGTACCACCCATAGTAACAGCTTTATCTAATATTATCTTTGTATTTTTAATAATAGCATCCGCTTCCTCTATACTAATACTATCTGCTTTCCTTAAAGGGTTAATATGACTTGCAAATAGGATTTCATCATCATAAATATTACCAATACCTGTAATAATTGATTGATCAAGTAAAGCTGTTTTAATAGGCACTTTCTTTTTTCTTAAAGCTTCTAGCAAATAACTAGGTGTTAAGCTCTTATCATAATACTCTAATCCTAAATCTGAAAGAGGTTTTAAATTATAAACTTCTTCTTTAGGAAGGCATGCCATTTTTCCAAACTTTCTAACATCATTAAATCTCATATCTGTATTATCTGTAAAAGTAATAATAACATGTTCATGCTTTTCTTTAGGTACTGTATAATCTCTAAAGAAGAACTTTCCTTCCATCCTTAAATGACATATTAAAGCTTTAGTTGTAAGAAAGATAACTATCCATTTACCTCTTGTAGTAATAGATTCTATTATCTCCCCAACTAAACTTTTTTTAAATTCATCTATATCACCAATAATTATATTATCCCAGTATACATCTACCTTATTAATAGTTTTACCTATAATAATCTTTTCTAGTGTCTTACTAACTGTAATTACTTCTGGTTTTTCAGGCATTATTAATCACTTCTTTCTTTTAAACTTTTTATCTAGTATATCTCCATTGCTTAATATTACTTGGCATTAAAGTTCTAGTCATTTGCCAATTAATAATACATAATTCATCAGTATAAGAAAGTATTTTGTATTGATAATCAATATCTTTTTGATTATTAGCTACAACATTCCACAAATTCGTAACTTCTAAAAAATCTTTACATGGTGAATCTAATGGATTTTCATAATACTTTACATTTTTATCTAATGTATTAAGAGTCTTTTTCCAATTTAATTCTCTCCAAGACTCCATAAATTCATCAATCCAATCTTTATATCTTTTCTCTAACATTTTTTAAACCTCTTATTAATTAATTTCCTCTAAAACTAGTATAACATATTACCAGAATCTTCTTCATAATATCTAATGCAGACAAAGCCATCAAGCACAGCCATTAGCACTTCTTTATTAGTCATATGTACAATCGTATTTGGTTTATATTTATGTTCCTCTTTCCAACAATTCGCATCATGTACTAAAAAGTTTTTACCTAAAAAACTAGTACAAGAATCAAACTTACCAAAAGCTCTTATTATTCTATCAATATCTTCTACTTTCATAAAACCATTAAAAGTCATATCTTCATCTGTTGGATAAGGATAATATTCTTCTTCACCTTGTTCTTTAGCATTATCATAATAATAATCAAAATTACTAATTACTTCAGTTATAAGTTTTTTAGCAAGTACTTGGCTTCTACAAGATAGTGTCTCTAAATCTTCATTATCTAATACCTTAAATTTCTCTTGTAAAAGTATTGGTCCTTTATCCATATCATCAGTTAATCTATGAATAGTAACCCCACTATATTTTTCTTTCTTTAAAATTATCCAAGGTAAAGGCCAAGGGCCTCTCCCCTTAGGTAAAAGTGTAGGATGGATATTAATTCCTTTAAAGTTAGGATGGTTAATGATTGGTATTTTATAAATATAACCTGCAGTAATTATAACATCAACATTTTCTTTATCAAATAATCTGAATAGTTCTTCTTCACTAGGTTTATCATAAGAAATAGGTATGTTATTTTCACTTGCAATAGATTTTATTTTATCATTAAAGTTATATTTATTATCAGTTTCAAAAGTAAATATCTTTACAATAGTATTATTTTTATCTTTAACTAATTCTTCTAAACAACCATAGAAGAAATCATAGCCACAGTATACTATTCTCATAATTACCTACTTAGCTTCATACCAGTCATTACCTGTTTCAATATCTACTTTTAAAGGAACATCTAACTTAATAACATTTTCCATCTTATCTCTCACTAACTCTTTAACTTCATCTAATTCATCTTTATAAACATTTAGAACAAGTTCATCGTGTACTTGAATAAGAATTTTACTCTTTAAATTTCTTTTAGTCATTTCACTATATAAGTCTACCATCGCTTTTTTAAGTATGTCGGCTGCGCTTCCTTGAATTGGAGTATTAAGAGCCATTCTCTCTCCTCCACTTCTTACCATATAGTTACTACTCTTTAACTCATCAATTACTCTTCTTCTATTCATAATAGTAGTAACATAACCATTTTTATAAGCTTCCCTCTTTTCTTTATCCATATATTCGCTAATACCAGGATAAGTTTCTAAATAGTTATCCATAAACTTCTTAGCACTACCTACATCTATTTTTAAATCTTCTGATAAACCAAAACTACTAATACCATAAAGGATTCCAAAATTAACGGCCTTTGCAGTCCTTCTCATAGATTTATCTACATCTTTAATATCTACTTTAAAAATATCACTAGCAGTCTTAGAATGAATGTCTTTATCTTCTACAAAGGCTTGGATTAAGTTAGTCGCTTTAGAAAGTGATGCAAAGACTCTTAACTCTATTTGTGAATAATCAGAACTCATAATAATAGAGTTATCTTCAGGTATAAA
The DNA here is from genome assembly GCA_944359735.1 of uncultured Bacilli bacterium. GTDB lineage: Bacteria > Bacillota_I > Bacilli_A > RF39 > UBA660 > Onthousia. Next base: position 2,857 of record CALVTA010000023.1, read on the forward strand.
TGCTTTTCTAATTAATCTTGAATAATCACTTCTAATAGGAATATTTTGTAAATTAGGCTCAGTTGATGAAAGTCTTCCTGTTCTAGTTAAACATTGATTAAAGATTGTATGAACCTTACCATCTTCTTTTATCTTATCTAAAAGTCCAACTACATAATTAGCATATAACTTAGTAAGCATTCTATATTCTAATACTTTATTTACTATAGGATGATAGGGACTTACTTTATCTAAAATATCTCTACTAGTAGAGTAACTAGTCTCATCTTTTTTTCTCTTTTTTGGATAAGGTAATTCTAACTTTATAAATAAGATTTCACCTAACTGTTTAGGAGAACTTATATTAAATTCACATCCAGCATCTTTATATATATCTTCTTCCATGTCTTTTATCTTGACTTCTAACTCATCTTTTAGTTTTAATAAATAATCTTTATCTACTCTAATACCAGTAAGTTCCATATCGATAAGGACATATGCTAAAGGCATCTCTATTTCACTAAATAATTTAGTCTCACCATATTCATCTATTTTAAGTAGAAAATCACTTTTAGTATTATAGATAAAACTACTTTTCAAATTACATTGTTCTCTAGTTCCTTCTAGTTCTACTTTCTTTCTTCTTTTAAGTGTTCCATAAGTATCTTCAAAAGACTTAATTTCTATCTTTAAATCATTCATTAAAGTAGTAATATCATCATTCATTTTATAGTCTAATAGATAGGAAGCAATCATGGCATCATAATTACAGTTATTTAATTTAATACCAAGTTTATTTAATAGAATGTAACACTTCTTAACATCATAAGTAGATTTAGGAGTATCATTTTCAAATAACTCTCTATAGTTAATAACATCCTCTCCTTTTATAAAACAAGTCCCACTATCACTTGTAAAACTAACTCCTATAATAACTGATTCATTATAGTTATAAGCACCCATTTCTATATAAAAGGAATATCCTTTACTACTATCAAAGTCTTTAACATCTATCTCTTTTACTTCTATATTTTTGTCATCACTATTGCTATCATTATCTTCTAAAGTATTACTATCTATACTATTAACTTTTTTTAGCAAAGATTTAAACTCTAATTCTTCTAAAATCCCTATATACTCTTTTCTATTAAATCCTTTGTATTTACAATCTTCTAAACTAAATGGAATATCTACATCTCTATATATAGTTGCAAGATCATAACTCATATATGCATTATCTTTATCACTTTGTAACTTTTCTTTAGTCTTAGGAGTTAATTCATCTGCATGAGCATATAAATTATCTAAAGTCTTATATTTTTCCAATAAATTAATCGCTGTTTTCTCTCCAATTCCTTTAACACCAGGTATATGATCAGACATATCACCCATTAAAGCTTTAAGGTCAATCATATTAATAGGTTCTACTTTATATGTTTCTTTAAATACTTCTCTATTAAATCTAATAAAGCCTTTAGTCTTTAATAATTTTACATCTACTTCATCACTAATTAACTGTAATAAATCTTTATCACTAGAGATAATTGTAGCGATAAACTCATCTTCTTCATCTACTCTTTTTGCAAGAGTACCAATAATATCATCCGCTTCATAATTATCTGTTTCAAAATGTTTAATACCTAAAGCATCAAGAACTTCCTTAGCTTTAGGAAATTGTAATCTTAAATCATCTGGCATTTCTTTACGACCTGCTTTATATGAATCATATTTATCGTGCCTAAAAGTCTTTCCTTTATCAAAAGCAACCATAATATAACTAGGTTTCTCTTCTTCAATAATTTTATTCATCATATTAATAAAACCATATAAACCATTAGTAGGAAACCCTTTAGAGTTCCTCATAATAACCCCACTGTAACTAGTAGCATAATAACTCCTAAATAAAAGATTATTTCCATCAACTAATATTATTTTTTTCATAAACTTCCATCGCCTTTCTTTACTTAACTATCTCCTTCTTTATATTATAATTGATAAAAACAGTAGAGACAATTGATAAAATAAATATTATATAAAATACATTTTCTTCTGTATATATTGAAATAACTGATAAGAAACCAAATATAATTACCTCTGTAAAGCATAAACTCATTTGTCCTACTACAGATAATAACTCATTCTCTTCTTTATTTTTCTTAATAATGTTTTGAATAGAAGTCTGTATTGAAGTCTCATATACTTTATCAAAGTTATCACTTAACATCTTATTTAAAGATACCAATACCCTATTTTTAGTTAACAAATAAACTCCTGTAATTAAAATCTTAATACCTGAAACTAAACTATTCGCTTTATATATATTTTTATCAGTATATCTACCTATTAAACTTACAGTTATTACTTGAAATAGCAATGATAATACTATAACAGTTCCAAATAAAGCAAAATCATTTAATATAATATACAAATATAATGGAACAAAAAGTCTTTCAATTATATGATTAGTCCTTAAAGCATAAATCACTTTATACTTACTTTTACTTTTCAATAAATATTTAAATGTTTCTTTATATGTATGTTTATTATTCTTAGGCTTATAATCAATTCTTTTTGTAACAAAATATTGTAATAAGTAAAAAATGGCAATAATTATGAGTAAAAAGAAGTTACTATCACTAATAACTCCCCATGTTATTACAATAGTTGCTAAAACCGAACTTATTATTTTTGAAATAAAAATTATGCTATTGAACTTTCCACGATGTTTACCATCTACATACTTACTGGATAATGTATCACTTAAAGGATTAGATAATCCCATAAGTCCCATTGTTATAATGAATATAATAATATTACTATAAAGGCTATCACTATATAACATAAAATATGAATTAATAATATTAAAAATATTAGATATTAAGACACATTTAGCAATACCTAATTTATTTGATATTGATATAAAAAATGGAGTTATAATACCTGTAATTAAAAATCTTAATCCATAAATTAATAATATCAAATAAATTGGTAAACCTGCTTTATAAAGCATTACTGTACCAAAAGTAGAACATAATGCATTAGCAAAATTGTAGAAAAAAGTTCCAAAATATATATACTTATATTCCTTTTTATAAAAAATACACTTCATAACAATACACATCTTTCTATTATTATCCCATATATTTCTATTGTATCATATCAAAAGAAATATTTAAAATTATTTCAAATTTAAAGCTACACTACTATTGATAATTTCTTCCTCACTACTCTCAAGTTCATTAACACGATCACACATAAATAAAGTAAGGACAACAGCCAGCATATAAATAAGACTAACTCCTAAAGCAGTTTTTAAAACATTTTTAACATTAAACATATCTATCACTCCTTCTTTCTAATATCATTTTATATCGAACAATTGTTTATGTCAATGCTTTTTCGAATTTTTGTTTGACAATTTACACATGCTATGTTAAGATTAATACAAATAAAGGAAGAAGGTGTTGTTTATGGAAAAACTAACAGATAGACAATATGACATATTACAAATTATAAAAAAATTAATTGCCAAAAATGGTTATCCACCTACTGTAAGAGAAATAGGAGATGAGGCAAAACTTTCAAGCCCTGCTACAATTCATTTTCATATCAAACAACTAGTAAAAAAGGGATATATAAAAAAAGGATCAGGCACTAATAGAACAATTGAAGTGTTAGTTGACAATGAATATTTAGATAATGATGATGAAATTGTAAAAGTACCATTACTTGGTAAAGTAACAGCAGGTACGCCTATAGAAGCAATAGAACGTCCCGATGAAACATTTGCCTTACCAGCAGAATTATTAGGAAATAAAAAAGAAATATTCACCTTAAAAGTAAGTGGTGAATCGATGATTAATGTAGGTATTTATGATGGAGATATTTTAATTGTTGAAAGACAAAATACTGCTAAAAATGGTGATACAGTAGTTGCAATGAATAATAACAATGAAGCTACCGTCAAAACATTTTATAAAGAAAATGGCTACTTTAGATTGCAACCAGAAAATGATACAATGGATCCTATAATATTAGACGAAGTAACAATACTTGGCAAAGTTGTTGGACTTTATCGAAAATTTTAAAACGAGGCTAATTAAGTTTAGTCTCGTTTTAAATAATATTTTTTTACTAAAGAATTGTTCTTTTTAATATATTTAGAAAGAAAGTTTTGTTCATTTAAATGTCCAATTACTTCATCAATATTGTTTTCTAAATACCTAAAGTCATCTCTATTAAATCTTTGTAAATTTTTTTGTTCTAATAAAATAGCAAGGTTAATATCATCAACATATCTTCTTAAAGGTGCACTACTATTTAAATAAATTTCACTATTACTAGGATTCTTTGTATATATACCATTTTCTCTATATATACCAAAATCAAGTTCTCCTGCTACATAATAACTAACTAAAAGCGAAGGTAATGCAATCATATCATCAACACTTACTTTCCATAATTTAGCAAGATACAGTTTTATCGTAGTAGAAGATATTACCTTACATAAATCCCTCAATAGATAAATAGATCTATCAACCTTAGTGTTTATCTCTTTTTTATTTAAAATTCTAGAAGCATCATTACTAGTCAAGTTATAATCAACCATAACTTTATTTCTAGAAACAGAAGAAGAACATACATTACCATTATTATCAATAACAAATTGAAAAGAAATAACAGATTTAGGCTTTAAAGAAACATCTTTGCTTAACATGCTTAAGTAATCATGAGAAAGTTTTGCAGGTAACATATCATAATTAATGTTTTTACCATTATCTCTTAAATAAAATGAAGTACCCTGTTTATAAGCATTTATACTTAACTCTCTATTTTCTCCCAAAAATGATGGTACATCACTAACATAAACATTAAAAAAGTATAAATCTCCTTCCTTATCAATAGAAAATACACTATCCAAATCAAGAGATTCTTCTCCATCAAGTGCAATAATAGGTATATCTTGATAAACAAAAGATGTCTTAGAAGAAACATAATTAAACTTACCATCATACGAACTACCTATGTCAAGATTAAAATCAGAATTGACTAAATCATTAGTAAGTTTATTAGTAGGATTAGAATTTATAACTTTATCTAACTTTTTAAGTAGATCAATAAACTCTATATAGTAAGAATCATCTTTATCTATAAAAGTATCTTTTAAATTTATTTTTTCAATGCTCTCATTTATAGTCACAATAATTCTTGCAACTGTATCTGTTCTTAAAGATGATCTTTTTAATATATTTAATAATCTAGTAAACTCTTCAATTAAAGAAGCTAATGTACAAGTACCACTATTATAACTTTTCTCTATCTTTGCAATAATTTTAGAAACGTCTTCCTTAGCTTTAATATCCATAATACTTTTTAGCCATTTATCATCATCAATATACCCTTTAATAGCAACAAATATCTCATCACTATAAGAAAAAATATCATCTGCTTCAGCTAAAATATATTTAAAGCAAAATTTACCATCACTAATTGAAGAAAAAAACGAAAGCATTTCTTCTTCCTTTATGTCTTTCCTATCTAATAATTGCAAAACCCACTCAAAGCTTACAGTATCATTCTCTTTTAGCAACAAAAGTTCCAAATTTCTTTTAAAAGCAGTTTTAGAGCCACGCCACTTTATTTTGTCCTTATTCATATCTAATTTCTTATTAAGTTCTGTTAAATAAAACAATCTAGTATTTCCTAAAGGTTTTGAACTTTCAAATACCTTTTTCACATAACTATCTATTTTCCCAAAATTCATTTTAAAAAATGACATGTCTAAATAACTACTTAATTTTATACCTTTATACATATTCTCAACCCCCAAATATTTTAAATAATTTTTCTAACTATATAACTTGCAATCAAAAGCCCAGCACTACTTGGTACAAAAGCATTTGAGCCTATTTTATTTTTATTTTTCACTTTTACAGGTAACTCTACTGATGTACAAACTTTAATTTTCTTTTGTATAGTTTTATCAAACTTTCTTCTCATAATTCTAGCAAGAGGATCATTATAAGTTTTATTAAGAGTTGTAATGATTAATTTACTTGGATCTAATCTATTGCCAGTACCCATAGAACTAATAAAGTTTATATTATTTTCTAAACAATAATTAATTATAGACTCTTTAGCATTAACGTCATCAACAGCATCTACCACAAAATCTATTTTAATTTTAAAAATATTTTTGATATTACTTTCATTAATTTTCAACTTATAAGTAATAACATTGCAATTTTCATTAATGCTTTTTATTCTTTCTTCAAAACAATCCACCTTATACTTACCAATGTTTTCATTAACTGCAATTATTTGCCTATTAAAATTTGTTATATCAACCTTATCAAAATCAACTAATATTAAATTACCAACACCACTTCTTACAAGCGATTCAACAACATATCCCCCAACTCCACCTACTCCCACGACTAAAACTGTAGAACATTTTAATTTTCCTAAAGAAAAAGAACCAATTAAGTTCTCTAATCTATCAAACTTCATAATTAAGCAACACTTCTTTCAGGATCCATTTTACGGATAAGTATTTTTTGTTGTTCTTCCGAAAGCGTTGGCCAATCTAGATTTCTACCATTTACCAAACTATTTAAGGCTGCTAAATTCATATAACTTTCATAATTGCTTATAGCCATACTTTTATAATTGTTTAAAAATCTATTTATTTTATTAGAATCTTTAAAGAAATCATTAACAGTATTAAATTCATCTATTAAAAGAACATCACTATTTTGACTAATTTCATAATCTAAGTTATTAAAAAAATCTAGTACCTCTAATTGTTTTGTATATCCTGCATTAATTAATTGATTCCTTATATAAAGAGGATTTGGATTATTATTCTTAATTCTCTCTAATCTATTATAAAAGTCTCCATTAAATAATTCATCAAATCCTAAACTAGAAAGTGATAAATCAATCTTTTTAATTCTATCTGGCTCTGGATCACTAAATCTAATACTATTTATTAACATACCATATATATAATCATTAATTTCATTATAATTATCACCATCTTTATAACTAGGAATAGGTACTATATAAGTATCATAGAAATCGCTATCTTTATATTTTTTAGTATTAACCTCAACAAAACTAACATCATCGTTATCATAATTAATACTCTTCCTAATAAAACTTGTAATAGCTTTAGGATCAGCAATAATCTTATTGCCATTTTCATAAGCTTTTAAATGATTTTTCCCAACAACTATATCACTATATCTAATATCTTTAACACCTGAATTTAATATATTTCTCTTTACTTCTACATTTTTAAAATTAACCGTAACTTTCAAAACTACATCTTTTATCATTAATGGCAAAACAAGCATATTAAATCACTACCTTTCCATAGGAAGAGTATTATATCATATATTTTTCTTCTTGACAAGTATTGCAAGTATTATTTTTTTATGATAAACTTAATTAGTAACTGTTATGGCCTGTTGGTGAAGTGGTTTAACACGCGCGCCTCTCAAGCTCGTATTCACGGGTTCGAACCCCGTACAGGCTACCATGATTGATTTTCAAGCGACCTGAAATGGTTGCTTTTCTTATGTTTTACAAAAATTAATTACCAGATTAAAAAGAACATAAAAGTTATCACCACGCTAATGTACCCATAGGATCCCATGGTTTTAATTCTATGGGTTCAAACATTAATTCCTCCAATTGTTCTTTAGATAAATATTTCTTATTAATAACCGCTTGATATACATACTTATTAAACCAAGTATCACTCGCAACATAATATCCTTTATCACCAACTTGTTCTCCCCAACTATTCTCTATTTTCCATTTAGTAGGAACTCCTTCATCTAAATTAACACCTGTAATCACCATTGCATGATTCATTGCACTCTCATAATTATCCAACATTTCCTCTTTAGTCATAGAAAAATCGGTCTTAAATGTATCATTATAATTAAAACTTACATCATCAAATAAACCATCTTCTTTATCAGCATCTTTTGAACAATCACTACCAAACCACACTACCTCTTTAGCTTCCAACTGTTTAATAACAAGCTTTTTAAAATCATCCATAGAAAGATTCAAATACAATATTTTATTTCCTTCAATTACATTACCTAAATATTTAACAGTATAAGTTTTATTAAAAGGTTTATCTTTCGTTGGAGCATTTATAATACTTACATAATCATCAACATTAATATCAGTATATTTTTTATAAAATTCTAATGGTGTGATATCCTTAATAATATGATACTTCTTATCTTTATCAGTATATTCAAAATCAAATCTATCAGTAGGAAGTCCAAAACAATCAGTCAATATTCTATAAATATCTTCTAAATAAAGACTCTTTAAATATTCTAAATTATCATCATTATTCTTAATTCTAGCATTAAATTGCCTTAACTTTCGATTAAGAAGATCATTTATTTCACTGGTATTAGAACTTTGATAAGTCTCATTCATAACACTTTTAGGAACAATGCCATATTTATTAACTATATTAACAAACAAATCCCATTGTCCCCCATCCTCTATCCCTCTAGTTAAAATATGATATCTTTCTCTATCATCAAAATCTCTATTTTTAAGTTCAATTAAACTCTCCATAATATAATTGCATTTTTCTAATTTATCATAAAAAGCTATAAAATTTTGAGATAATTCAAAATCTTCCAAATTATACTTTTTACAAATAGATTCCCTTAAAACATTACAACCTGCAAATATCCAACATCTACCAGATGACTTTTGTTCTTTAGCAGGTAATGTTTCTATATTATTAGAAAAATTATAAAGTAGTTTTTCACCAACTTCTTTATCTCTTACTATCTTACTAATTTTATTCTTATCAAGAGCACACCTCACTATTTTATTAGTATCATCATGCATATAATGATTATCTATTTCTTCTAAAACCTCTCTTTTTATTTCCATATTATCACCATCCTTTATATAGTATATATACTCTAAAGAAATTAATACGACTTTTAGCATGACAAAAAAAATAAAAAAGAGTTAACACTCCAAATAAACTAACTCTTCTAAACTTTACAATATTCTTTTGCAGTTTCTCTCATTTCATCAATATCAAGGTCTAACTCGTTAAAAATAATGCTAGGATCTATAGTACTAAGATTTTCTGTTATATATTTCATTCTTACTAAAAAGTTCTCATCATAACTAACTTTTTCTAATGTTTTATCTGCCAAGTAACTACCTATTATATATGAATAAATAAGATTAAATCTATAAGGATATTTAATTAACATATTACATATATTATCACAATTTTTATTAACTATAGTCTTAGCATCCATTATATCTATGTTAGTAAAATTATGCTTAAGTACTTCTAAGGATTCTACAGGTAAACTATTAATATAATTAATATATTTTATAATTTCATCTTCTTCTGTTATTTTTTTACCACTTAACAAAATTCCAATATACCCCAAAACACCGTTTATATCAAAAGAATTACCTAGTGTATTGATATTTCTATACTTAATAAAATAATCTATCTCTTCTTTATTAAAATTTTTATCACTCAAATATCTTATTAAATATTTTTCATAAAAGATGGATGGATACTCCATAAAAAAACGAGAAATATAAGTCGTTTTTCTATGTAACATAACAATATAATGAGCAAATTCATGAGAAAAAGAATAAACATATTCTAAAGTATTAGAATTTTCTAACAAAAGATACGGTATATCATTATCTAAAACACAACAATTTTCAAGCTTTCCAAATCTTTGTTTATATTTTTCTTTATCACTATCAGAAAGTTTATCTATTTCAATAATAACACCCTATCTTTGGCATTTTTATAAATACTTAACCACTCTAAAGTTGGATCTATTTTTATTAAAAAATCTTCAATAATATTATTAATTTCTTTATCAGAAATTTTAGTAAAAGCTATGTCATCTATATTGACTAAATTATCAGTATTCATCAAATTTATTGATTCCTTCATTATTATGTAATTAAATAGTTCAAAATCATCTAAAACAAATAAATCCTTAAAAACATCACCTTCTAACATAATTTTTATTATCATTAATATCAAAATATTAAGTAAATTATAACGTTCTTTTTCTTTAAGATATTTATATAATATAGTTTTATCATCAGTATCTTTAAGAGTATGTGCATTGTAATCTTTTCTAATACAATCATAGATACCATCTAAAGGGATATCAATCTTATTAGCTCTTGCTTGTTCAATGACACATAAAAGAGCCGAAAATTCTAATGTATCTGTCCTTTCAGCAAAAGCATTAAAATATTTTACAAATTCTTTTTTAGCTTCTTCGTCCATTTCTATCACCACTTTTTATTTAGTTCTATTTACAAAAAAATTAGCAATTATAGTAAGAAAAATGACTTATTTGCCATTTTCATAAAATACTACTCTATTTTTAAATTCATCTATACCAATAATTTTTAATAATTGATATAAATTAGGGGTTTTAACTCTACCAGTAAGTAGATGTCTAATCATCTCACAAACATCTCCTATATGTCCTTTATACAAAGTTGGATCTTCTTTATACATTTTTACACTTGGAGCATAGCCCATCTCTTCAGCAAGAACTTTAACTTGATTATACCAATCATCTTCGGTAGAAAAATCTTTATATATATCTATATATTTATTAATAACATCATAATCAATTTTCTCATTTATATCTTTATAAGTCTCATTTCTATCTTTATAAAACAGATCATTAAATATATAGACACTTTCAGTCTTTATATCTTTATAGGTTGCAATATCTTTACGAGGTCTTTTACTATTACGTTCTATATTTAAGAAAGAGATTAACTTTTCTTTATCTTTTACCATTAAATCATAAAATTCTTGGTCATATTTTTTATAGTATACTAAAGCATCATTATAAATAGTTTCGGCACTAACTCTTGAAAAATAAGTTCTACAGATATTATTTAACTTCTCCATATCAAATAGAGTTCCTCCAGTAGGCATCTTTTTAAATGAGAATTTAAATTCTTCTATAGACTTATCTTTATTTTGTAAATACCACTCTTCAAAATTAGTGTTAGCAAGAGTTGCAAGATAAAGTCTAACACCTTCTTTTGGAATACCTGCTTCTTCATAGTAACTAACAGCAAATTCTGGATCTTTTCTTTTACTAAACTTACGGATTTTACCATCTTCTTTTTTTGTAAGAGGTGCAATATGGGCATATTTACATGGTTTAAATCCTAGAACTTGATTAAGTTGCAAATGTTTAGGGAAACTAGGTACCCATTCATCTCCTCTTAAAACATGAGTAGTGTGCATTAAATTGTCATCTATAACATGAGCAAAATGATATGTTGGAATACCATCATTTTTAAGTATTACTTCATCAATATCATTTTCTGGTAAACTGATATCACCTTTAATTAAATCATGTAAGATTATCTCATTATGAGAGTCACCTGGTGATTTTAGACGAATAACATAACTATCACCATTATCCAAATGAGCTTTAACTTCTTCAAGCGATAAATCCCTATCAACTGCATAACTTCCATAAATACCAATTTTTTCTTTTCTTAGTTCTTGGCCACTTCTTATATCGGCGATTTCTTCTTCGCTCATAAAACAAGGATATGCTTTACCTTCACTAACTAACTTTTTAGCATAAGCTTGATATATTTCTACTCTTTCACTTTGTAAGTAAGGACCATATGTACCAGCTTTATCATAGCCTTCATCATAGTCTATATCAAAAGCGTTAAGACCATCAATAATAGCTTCAATCGCTCCCTCTTTTTCTCTTTTACTGTCAGTATCTTCTATTCTAAGATAAAAAATACCTCCAGTCTGTTTAGCAAGCATAGAACTAATGAAGGCCCCATATAGATTACCTACATGCATAAAACCAGTTGGAGAAGGCCCAAATCTTGTAACATAAGCTCCATCTTTTAAATCTCTAGCAGGATACTTTGCTTCAATCTCATTTACAGTTATCTTGATATTAGGAAATAATAAATCTGCAAGCTCTTTATTCATCTAAATCACCGTCTTTCTCACATCTATTAAAAAAATAATTATCTAATTTGGTTGCCCCAGTTAGATTCGAACTAACGCGTAATGCGGTCAGAGCGCACTGCCTTACCACTTGGCTATGGGGCAATAAATAACAATTAAATTCTATCACAAAAAGGATTACTTGACAACTTGAAAAAAAGATATTTTTATGATAATATTTATACGTAAGGAAACTTACATATAAATTAAAAAACGAGGAATACCTAGTTTTACAGTTGGGTATTTACCTCAATTTTGTGGTATAATACCCTTATACAAGTTGTATAGGGCGTTTTTATTTAAAGGCAATTAAAAGCACAATAATAATTATTAATGTTCCTACTAGAAAATCTTTCTTACTCATATAGAAATAAAAAAATAAGGAGATAAGTACTCATTACTAAGTATTTCAGCTATACAATATCATAAACACATCTATAAAACAATCAAACAAAAGAAGTTTTATAGATTTTTTATATAATTTTTCTTATTTAGTGAGCACTTCATCTGGATGCTTTACAATAAACACAATCATATCCACGATTATACTCACAATCTTCTTTTGTCGCCCCTTGATACTCAAAAAACAATTCTAATTATTCTTTAGGCATATCATTAAAATAATAACTTAAATATAGATAATCCATTAAATCATCTACTTTCTTTTAATTGATACTCTATTTTCTTTTATTTCCAATTGAATAACTTAATCTTTTAGAATCTCCATAATTCAATTCACTTAACATATCTATTATCAAAGAAAATTTTTCTCTTTCTTTCCTAATCATTTCTTCTTTTTGCTTATCCGTCAACTCAATATAACCATCTTCACTTATCGTTTCATAAGCTGGCACTTGATAACCAATAGGTGGACATATATCACTCAAAGTTAAACCTTCTCTTCCTAAGTATTCTTTACTTACACTAAAAGTTAAATATGTCCCTTTATTATTAGCTTTCTCTTCCATTTCTCTACTCTTTAAGACATTATAAATAATAGGTTTACATAGTCTAATCACATCCTCATAATTAATTTTATCTCCAATTATATCAATATCTAAACTATCAAATAACTCTTTATATTCAGCATTATCTATATTATCAACAAGGTCAACTAAATTAATAGCATTTTGCTTCAAATTGCCAATACACATATTAAAGTATTCTAAAGTAGTCGGATTAAGTTCATAAGTAGATAACTTCAACTTCTTCATAAAATTATCTGCAAAAATCTCTGCTTTATTTTTTTGCTATTATCTTCTTTAGAAATATCTTGATTAACTTCCATTTCTTTTTCCTTCAGAAATACAATAATCTCTTCTTCTGTTAACTTTAGATCTACACTATTAACATAATCTCTAATCCCACTAAAACTCATACCTAAATTGTCAGCACAAATAGAATAAATTATATATCTATCTATATAATCGCCATATTCACCATATAAAGCGCACCTTATTTCTAAATTAATATATTTATTAATATTTATGCTTATATTTTCCATAGACTAACACCTCCATAAAAAAGGAATGAAATAAATTTCATTCGCCAACCGCTTTGCGGTTGTTTTCTTTTGTACTACAATATTATTATG
>CALVTA010000024.1 GCA_944359735.1 uncultured Bacilli bacterium
TATTTTACTATTATTTTTGATAATACTCTTCTTATAAACCAATTTTAATTTTTTACCAATAATAAAATTATTAAAAGATTCCTCGTTTTTGTAAAAATATGTAAAAACTCATTTTTTTAATTTCCTTATTTTATAGGGATTTAGAGATGGTTTGGCATAAATGTGACTCGCCCACCCGATACGACCAGAAGAAAAACTTTTTTGATTATCATTTTTATTCATAATTTTCACATCCTCTATTCTGTATTTTCATGTGCTAACTCATATAATTCTTTTTCATCTTTAATAATTCTTATTAATTCTTCTTTAGTTGGTAAGTAAGTTAAATATTTAGAAGCGTATACATTTTTTACATTATCTCCTAAAGTCATTTCTACAACTGCATCATCTTTATCTGCACACAATAAAATTCCAATAGGATCATTCTCTCCTTCAATCATTTGTGTCTTTTTATAATAGTTAACATACATCTGCATTTGCCCTATATCTTGATGTGTTAATTTACCAATCTTCAAATCTATTATAACAAAGCATTTAGCTAATCTATTATAAAATATTAAATCTGGATAATAGTATTCTGCGCCTATTTTTATACGTTGTTGATTAGCAACAAATGAAAATCCTCTGCCTAATTCTAACAAGAATTCTGTTAAGTGAGATAATAGAGCTCTTTCTAAATCAGTTTCTAAATAATTTTTGTTTTCTTTTAAGCCAGCAAACTCGAAAATATAAGGCGTTTTTAACAATTCTTCCGGTTGCTTTTCTATTTTTCCTACTTTAGCATCCTCTAAAATTTTCCCCTTATCTGGTGATATTAAATACCTATCATAAAGTTTAGTATTAATTTGCCTACTAAGTTCTCTATATCCCCAATTATATTTAATCGCTTCCCTTTCATAAAATTCTCTTTCTTCTTTCCTATCCACTTTAATTAATTCTTGAAAATGAGACCAACTTAATTCAGTCAGCACTGCCGACCAAATTGGATATAGTTGATAAAACTTTCTCATTCTCCTAAGACTAACTGGAGAAAATCCACTTCCAAATTCATTTGTTAATCGAGCAGACAATGCATCTACAATTTTCTTACCATAACTTGCTTTTGTACTATTTTCAGATAGCTCGTATGTAACTTTCCTATTTCCTTCTTTCTGAACTTGTGCAATTTTTGCATAAGTTGAACTTTTACTTAATTCATCATCTTTATATATCAGATATATGTTTTATAATTCCAGATCGATTAATTTTAAAAAATCAGGCTAATATTTTTTACCAAATACTAAAAAGTTGGTAAACACTAAACTTTCGGTCTTCTTCCACCAGAAATTATATCGGAAATTCCGACGAAAGTTTCTGCCCTAAGTTCACCTTCTTTTAAAATATTATTTATATGGACTGTGATTGTACTTCTAACAGAATTTGTGCAACAAATTGTCGCATAACATCATCATCTTATATTACTAATATATAATGTCTCACTTTTTTATCAATTACCTAAAACTTGTAAAAACTAAATTTTATAATTTAATATTTTGACTAAATTCCATAGATTTTAGATACTCTTTTAGTGCCTGGACTGTCTTTTGATAACCAGCTTCACTCATATTATTTGATACAAAATTATCATGAGAATATTGGCCTTTTTTTTCAGCTAAATGGTTATCACCAAAATCCCATATTTGATAACTAGATTGAAATTCAGAAAAGCTTTTTTTAAAAGAGGCATCAACAAAACTTCTAGCAGCATCAATAAATGATCCTCCATTTTGAAGAATCCAATTTTCAATTCCAACTCCACCTAAACCACCTTGAGGAATTTCACCGCGATTAGGTTTATATGCTTCTGCCTTTTTTAAAACTTGTTTAGCAAGTAAAATATTTGCTACAACATATTTATATTTGTCTGGATCAATTTTTTTAATAGTAGAAAGTCTATCTTGTAATGCCATATCAGTTGAATAAGAAACCTTATCTGTTTTTTCAGTAAATGTTATATCTATATCGACACTAATTTCATCATCAATTTGAACACTCTTTAACCTAAAATCTCCTGTTCTTGTTAATTCAGAAGAGTTTTCTTTACCTAAATTCTTTAATATTGTTTGCTTTAATTTACTTAATTTAGAAGAATCTGATAATATTCTTCTATCTAATCTCATCATAAAGTCAAAATCTCCATCATCAGGTCTATTTGTTCCCCTTCCTGTAGAACCAGTATCTATTAATTCAACAAATCCTTCTGTTAAATCCCCATCAATATTTGTTTTTAGATGTAGTCCTAACTCATCAAGAGATTTCTTTATAATTTCATTAATTTTTGTTCTTTTTACTTGTACTTCATAATTATTTTGTTCTATTTGTTCTTTAAAATATTCAGTTTCTTCAGTTACTAAATTTTCAGAAAACAAATAGTTTTCTTCACCATAATATGATAAACCACTCATTTTTTCTCTCAAATTATCATAATCATTTGGTGTAAATATGATTTTTCCTTCTTTATTTGCAATTGGAATATAAAAACCATTCATCGCGATTTCAAGACCAACTCTAGGATCATAGTTTTCCATAACAATATAGTTTATTTCACTTGAGGCAAAACCTGTTCTTATACCATAATGTCCTTGTCCTAGAATACCAGTATAAAACACTTCCATTTTAGACATATCTCTTTTTGCATCAAAGGTTTCACTATTATTTCTAGTAGTCATAAATCTATCATCGTTTTTTAACACAAACCATATCGGTCCATAACTAGAGGCAGCTGTTGCTTCTATTTTATCTCTTATTGTTCCTCCAGAACTCATAATCCTTGATACATCAGTATCTAACGGAGTTGCATCGCTACCTGCGCTTGAACCTAAAAATTCTGTTGAAACACTACCATTTTGCAAAATATTTCTTAAATAAGTAATATCACCAATTCCTTTAATAAAATCGCCTTCTTCTAATATCATTTCTGTATTAGAAGTATTTCTATTCCTTAAATCAGCCGTTTGAACTTTTTTTCTTATATATTCCTTTGCTTGTTCTAATGTATCAATACCTGCGAAACCGCAAAACATTCTAATAACTCTATCTCCTAAATTATAATCTAATGTGCCATCTGGAGATAATTTCTTTGACAATTCAAGTATATCTGTCAAAACATTTTCAGTAGATGTAAATGTTTCATTTTCTTCCTTTGCTTTCATAGTATTATTGTATAAAGTTGACAAATGTCTACTGAAAGTAATCAGTTCTTTTTGCACTGTTTCACTAAGTGTATTGTATTGAAATTGGCCTGACTTTATACTTTCATATAAATTTGAGCCAATTTCTATATTTCTTAAATATGAATTTACAGATCTATTATTTGAACCAAAGGATGCTTTTATTAAATCCGAAAATACAACTATTTTTCTGTTTGTAGTTGATAATCTTTTTAACACAGGTGAAATCATAGAACTATCAAAATTGAATCCTTGAAAATTTGGATGTAATATCTCAAAACAAGAATATACTTTTCCAATGGTTGGAATATTATTTCTAATGAAGATATCTTCAATTTTACTTAAATTTTCTAAAGGATTAGTTGATTTTAATATTTGAGTTGCCAACTCTTTTCTAAATGTAAATATTTCACTTGAATTAGATAAAGAAAGTCTTGATAATACTTCTGATACATATTCTATTTTTTCTATTTCAATGTTATTTACAAATTCCATAACATATTCTTTGAAAGCATTTTGTAATTTATAATCATTTATAGTTTCATATAGAGATATAATCTTAAAAACATCCATGTATGAAATGGTATTACTAACCCTAAATAAATCAACAATCCAGCTTGAATTAGAATAACTTAATATTTCTAATAACTCCTCAAACAAATCTTTAATATTCTTGTTTTTAATATTAGCAATGTATTTCTCATTAGTTTCATAATTTTTTAAGTTATTTAACATATATTCAAATTCTTCTATATTTTGTATGTTAAAGTCTTCTAGGTGTTTAGTTATATATTGCTTAAAGGCACGTTGGAGATTTAATTCATGTATTTTTGAATATGTTGAAATAACTTTTAATCTATTAAAATTTGCTATTTTTAAATTATCTGAATTATTAAACAAGGGAATCATCCAAGACATATTTTCAGAAACTCCACAAACAATATTGGTATTTTCAAATATCTCTAATAACTCTGGATTTGTATTAAAATCATTCAAGGCAAATTCTCTATTATAAAATTTATTACGAATATCTTGGGGGATATTTTTACTTAAAAATAATGTTGGATTATTAGTTTTAAAATGACTTGGAATACTTTCATCATATTTTATTTTTCCATCAATAATAGTTTGTAAAATTACTTTATCTAATTCGTTTAATAAACCATTTTGTGAAAAGTTAGGATTGTATTTGAAGTTTTGTAATTTGTTGACTTCAAAAACTGATTCAATATATTTTTCATATAGAAGCATTACATCAAAACCTTTTTCCAAACCAAATGTCTGTTTAATGGCGCTGACTAAATTAATTTGACCATATCTATGTTCTGCACTCATAACGCTAACTGGCATAAATTTAAACAAAATTTCCAAATCAACATCTTTTAAAAATTTCCTATAAGATTGATTTGATAAAATAAATTCAGAGTTAATTGTTCTATTATAAAAGGATTCTTGTAATTCTTGAGGTGCATCACTACTTAAAAACATTGCTGAGTAATTTTCTATTAAATTTTTAGGAATATTTTTAGGATAGATTAATCTTTTCTCGATAATAAGCTTTTTAAATGATTCATCTATTTTTTTTTGAATTTGACTAAAGTCATCCGTCATTGAAAATTTTATTTCATACTGATAATTTTCTGCCATTCTTCTACCAAAAACAATATCAAGTATATCACTATATTCAATAATAAAATTCATAATACCATTAAAATTTGTCTTTCTACCAAGAAATTTATAAAAATTTTCATAGTCATATGAAGTATTACTACCTTTAACTTGAATTTCTATTGTTTTAAAACATGAACTTAAATCTTTGCCATTTAAATATTCAATATATTCTGGGTGTTCTACTAGTAATCTTGGTGTAATTGATTTTGTGTAAAATAGTTTTTGTAATTCTTCTGGAGCTTGTTCAGATATAAACAATTCTGAATTTCTAACTCTAAATTCTCCAGTCATACTTCTATAATCTGGAGCTTTATCACGATAATTCCAATTACTTGGACCATAGATTATCATTCTTTTCATAGCTTCATAAAATTCATCTTTAGTATATGGTCTATCAATATAGCTTCCATTTTCATCATAATTTTTCTTTGTGTAAATTGTTCTATTTGGATTATGTTCATTTCTACCATAATGTAAGTACATGTCAAACATTAATTTTAACATTTCACAATTGTTTTTTGAAAAGAAATGTCCACATTCATTATCAAATTCAACAACATTTTTTAATCCATATATACCTATAAAAGACAATACATGATAATTAAGTAAGGCTGTAAAAGGTATAGACATATTGAATATATAATCTTTAGGCAATGTTTCTAATTCTTTCATTATAGATGTAGGAATATTACCATAATTAAATAGTTTTAAATAATCTTCTATTGATGAATATTTAAAAATTTCTTTATATTCATTATCAGTTAACGGTATAGGTGGTCTATAATCACCATATTTTCTATGGGTATTGCTTAATATATCATCTGTAAAATATTTAATATATTCTTGTTTTTCTTCTTCATTTTTTAAAGCTGTAATTTCATTAATAAATGTGTAAATATCGTTATTATCAATTATTAATGGTGCTAAAATTCCATAACTAGTCATAAATTGTTTTAAATCACTATCTGTAATATGATTTTTATTCGCATCATCATTTAGTAAACAATAGCTTAAATCTTTATCTTTAAACAAATCCCAATTATGAACAATTTCTTTTAGACTAACTTTACCGTCATTAAAACTATTTATTAAATATCTAAAATTCTTATTTTCATTTTGTGAAATATCAAATAACCTATCTGAATATTTTTCTCTCATTTTTGGTGAATAATCGCGTGGTTTTATTTGATTTTTTACTAATTCATACAAAGAAGTATTAATATCTTCAGTAGACGGATCAATGGTCATTAATAAATTTCTAAAATTAATATAATCATTATTATAATATACTATCTTATTAATTAATTCCCAATCCAATTCTTTACACTTATCAATGCCAAACTTTTCAACTATTCTTCTATCAGATTCTGTCATACACGAAACTGGTATCTTATCATCTAATTTATATTCAATAAATTCATTAAAAGAAAGAGTGCAATTATAAACTTTATTTAATATATATTTAGGAACCCTTAATTTTTTTCCAAATATTTGACTTCTTTGATACTTATAATCCATCTACTATCACCTACAATATCATTTTACCACATTTTCACTTGATTTTAGTATTGACTTCTTCTTTTTATAATAGTTGATAACTACTAGCATAATTATCAACTTCATTAGATATTATTTGTAGTTTTGTCTGCATTTCCATTATTTTTTAGTTGATTTCATTTTAGATTGCTATCATATTTCATATAATATCTAGTTTCTGTTTTTTGAATAATTGAAAAATCCAATTTTTCATACAAAGAAATAGCTTTGGTATTTAATTTATATACCCATAAATATATAATATCATTATCTTTTATTATATTTCTAATAATATTACTGCCAATGCTTTTATTTCTATACTCTTTTTCTAAATATATATCATCTAATAATTTTCCATCATTTTTGTTAGTTAGCAATAAACATCCAACTATATTTCCATCAACTACTATATTTAGATAATTATCAATTTCATTTTTGACATTTATTATTATGTAATCATTTATTTTTTTATTTCTTCTTCTGACAAATTTTCAGCATATTTAAAAATATTTTTCTTTTTATATTCAATTAACTTTTCTACATCATTATTAGAAGATTTAACTAAAGTATAATTCAAATTGTTCGCCTCTTTCTTTATAAAGGATCTTAATTAGTTCTACCTATTCTACTAAAAGGCAAAATAATTAAACTAGTTTTACCAAGTAATTGTTCTTCTCTGATAAAGCCTAGCTCTCTACTATCAAGAGAATTTTCTCTATTATCTCCTAAAACCAAATAACAATTATCTGGAATAGTAGTACTACCCAATTCTTCTATATTAAAATTATTTGTTTTACCATGTTCAAAATCTTCATCTACTTTTTTTTCGTCTATATATAAAATGTTATCTTTATATTCTATATGTTCTCCGGGAAGTCCTATAACTCTTTTAATTAAATATTCATCTGGCATATTTACAACTACAATATCAAATCTTTTAGGTTTATTAAAGTAATATGCTGTCTTATTTAGTATCATGATATCTCCTTCTTCTAGAGTTGGATACATAGACTCTCCATTTACTTTAATAGGGGTTATAACAAAAGCTTTTATAAATAAAACAACAATAATAATTATTATATATGGTAATAATGTTTTTATCTTTTCTTTCATATTAAATCCTTTCCACAGAATCTATTATAACTCTAATTTAATAACATTAAAAGAAAAAGAGAACTATTGTCCTCTTTCTTTAATACGATATTGACCTTTTCTATTTCTTAAAACATTTCTTAGTTTAGCACGTCTAACTTTACCTTGTCTTAAAACTGTGATAGAAGCAATTTTAGGTGAGTGAAGTGGAAATGTTCTTTCAACACCAATACCACTTGACATTTTACGAACAGTAAATGTTTCACTAACACTACCACCATGACGAGCGATTACAAATCCTTCAAAAGCTTGAATTCTTTCTCGTTTACCTTCAATGATCTTAACATCAACACGAACGGTATCACCAACTCTAAATTCAGGAATGTTCTTATTAATTTGCTTTTCGTTAATTTTGTCAATTACGTTCATCTTAGATCCTCCTTTACATATAACCAATGTTCATAACCAAAGAGCCAGCGGAACATTTTGACGTCTTTGATTATAACATAGTATTAATCATTTTGTAAAGAGTTATTTGTAATTTTGACAACTGCTTTATTAGAAAAATCTAAACTTTTTAAAACTTTATTCATAGTAGTAATATTCATATTTTTAATTAAATCTATATAATTAGTGATTACTTTATGATAATTTATTAAATCATCAACAACAGCATCTACAATACTATCAGCATAATCTGTCTTGATAACTTCACTAGAAACCCATACTTTCTTTAGTCTTTCTAAATCTTCTTCTTCTATTTTAAGATTAGCAAGATAATTTTCTAACTCTTTTAGATAAACTGGAGTATTCAAGCTATCTGCTTCTACCATAAAAGTTATAATATTATCTACATCTTGGAAATAGTACCCACTTCTATTAACTAAATGTCTTTTTCTTATCATTTCTCTAAAATTTGAACTTGCTCCAAAACAAAGAGAAGTAATCATATTTAAGTATAAGTTTAAAATAACTTTGTTCTTAATTGGAAAATTTGCTCTATCCATTTTAAATCCAAGAGCTAATTTATCTGTTTTTACAGGCAACATTAATTCTTCATATTCTTTTACAACCTTAAGAGGTTCTTTATAATGCTTAACTTTAATACAATTATCTGGTTCTAGGTTAAGCCTTGTCAAAGTATCTATAGTAATTTTAATAATTTCATCAGGATCTACTGCTCCTCCTACCACTAAAAACATATTACTAGGGTGATAGAAGGTATTATAACATGTATATAAATCTTCTTTTGTAATAGATTTAATACTATCTATAGTACCCAAAATAGGAGTATTGTAAGGTGATAGTTTGTATAGATTTTTACTTATAGTTTTAAATGCCACATAATCTGGAATATCATCATTCATAGCTGCTTCTTCGCTAATAATTCCTTGTTCTTTAATAACATTTTCTTTAGTAAAATAAGGTCTATTGACAAAAGTTAAAAGATATTCTAAATTTTCTTTTAATTTTTTATTACCTGTTACTACATAACAAGTAGTTTTATAACTAGTAAAGGCATTAACATAACTACCGCTTTTAGCATAAAACTCAAATGCTGTTTCTCCACTTTCTGTTTCAAACATCTTATGTTCTAGAAAATGAGCAATACCTTTTGGAAAACTAGTCATTTTAGTTTTTCCTTTAGGAATAAACTCATTAATAGCAGCACCATAATAAGTTCCATAATTTAGATAATAATTCTTCTTTTTACTTATTTTCTCATTAGGAATAATAATAATTTCTAAACCATTATCTAAAACTTCACGATAAATAGTTTTATCAACATTTTTAAGTTCAATTTTCTCCATTATTATCACTTCCCTCTAAGATATATACTGTATTTATTTTTATTTTTTTTGCTACACTTATAATTTCATCTTTAGTTACTTTAAGCATTTTCTTGCGTTTTGTTTCTATATCATCAACGCCTAGCAACTCAATCATATAATAACTTTCAATAATCTGAAAAGGACTTTCAATTATATCATCGATAGCACTAGTATAGTATTCCTTAGCTTTGTTTACTTTATCATCATCTATTTTTCCTGATGCTAAGTCTTTTAATATTTTTTTAATAATATTTACAGCTTCCATACTTTTTCCTTTAGTAATACCACCTCTTATAATTATTAAATTATCTAATTTATTTGGAGAACTAGAAATGGTATAAGCTAGAGAATTTTTTTCTCTTACTTCACTAAATAGAAGTGACTCAGTTCCTCCACCTAAGATAGCATTATATAAAGAAAGAGGATAGTTACGCTCATAATCAGTTAAATTATTAAGATTTAGAGTAATAACTAAATTATCTTGTTCTGCTTTTATATTTTCTTTTACAATCTTACTTTTAGTTATTTTTAGAGGAGTTACTAAAGCTTTTATAGGTTGTTTTTTGTAGGTGTTTATTTTAAATTTATTTCTAATTACATTAGTAATTTCTTCTTCATCAACATCGCCTAATACAAATATATCAACAAAATCATGTTTAATTATATGATTATAGTATGTGTATAAATTTTCTTTAGTAATTTTTTCTAAATCCTCTATATAACCAATACCTCTATAACTTATAACATTATTAGGGGCAGTCGCTTCTAATCCTTTGATTAGAGCATAAGTCATTTTATCTTCAACAAGACTGTTAAGATCTGTTTTATACTCTTCATAAACAGTATTGAAATCTTCTTCATCAAAACTTTCATTGGTAACTTTAGGATTAAAAATAAGAGAGTTTAAAAGATCTAAGCTTTTTTCAAAGTTACCTTTCTCTGTATATTTGTCATTTAAGACTTTAAGACTAAGTCCTGTATCTAAATAATTACCTATTCTCCTATTAGTACCAGATATATTAACAGCATATAAATCTTGTTCAGCTTTAGTAAGGTCTACTTTACTCTTATAGTCATTACTACCAAGCATCATAATTCTACTTAAGAAATTTCTCTTAGTTATATTCTCTTTTAAAGATTCTTCTCTAAAAAATATTTTTACTGTAATAGTCTTATATAGTTTAGTTTTAATGATATGAATATTATATGCCCCTAACTCCTTCTTTACATAATCCATACTTCATCTCCTCTTTCTTTATAATATTGCAGCATCTAAAGCTAGAGTAATCATTTGATCTAGTGATTTTTCTCTTTCCTCGCTAGTTAAACTTTTTTTATCATAAAATGAATCAACAACAGTCATAAGACAAGCAACTTCCCTTTTAAATTTATGGGCAATATAAAACAGCCCAAAAGCTTCCATTTCTACTGCTAGATAATTATCATTAGGGAAATTTTTTTTAAACTCTTCTAGAGAATTACTATATAGATCAAACACATCACTAGTAATAGTCTTACCAATTTTAAGAGGAATATTCTTAAGGGCTGCTTCTTTTTTTATGTTTTCATTTAAATCATGGCTGGACTCAATATAATCAAGATCTACTCCATCTAGTAACTGATCAAAATAACTTTTACAGTATGCACCCTCTGATAGAATGACATCTAAGACTTTAATATCTTTATTAAAAGAGCCACTCGTTCCTATTCTTATTATTTTTTTTACATCATAAAATTTAAATAATTCATAAGAATAAATACCAATACTAGGAACCCCCATACCAGATGCAAAAACAGTTATTCTTTTATCCTTATAATAGCCAGTATAACCAAACATGTTTCTAACTTTGTTAACTAATTTGTAGTCTGTTAAAAACTTTTCAGCTATATATTTAGCGCGTAAAGGATCTCCTGGCATAAGGACAACCTCAGCAATATCTTTTTTTTTACTTTCTATGTGTACTGTCATAAAATTACCTCCCAAACAAAAAGATTATAAAAATGCTAATATTTTTATAATCTTATTATTAACACTTTATATTTAAATTATAGCTTAATTAGCTAAAAAAAGAAAGTTAAAGTTTTAAGTAAAATATAAAGTGTTAGTAAACATATTGTTTATAATATTGTTTTATTTTATTAATCTTCATATAATCCATGAATTTTTTCTAAATCACTATTGCTAATTTTTTCTAAAACCCATTTCTTATTATCTTTAACTAAACTAAAATTAATAGTATAACTTGCTTTATCTGTAACTTCCTTCATAGAATTTATTTTATAGTGATCTTTTTTCTCTTCGCTTGTTTCTTTATCATCACTTTTAAATTCTTCTTCATGTTCTTGTATATAATCATTCGCTTCATTTAATGCGTTATTATAATCAAATACTTCTATTTCTACTATAACAGTAGAAGTATCACCATTTGTTTGTTCATTTTTTATTTTGTAAGACAAGTTTTGATATTGTTTAATCATCAATTCTTTATACTCTTCCTTATATTCACTACTATAGTTGCTGTTATCTACTACATTATCTAATTCTGTAAGAACAGTACTATCTAATATTTGGTATTTGCCTAAATATTCTTCTACTCTTCTTGTCGGAGTATTCATCATATCATTACATCCAGTTACTAGAAAAATAGCAGTTATTAATAATAATATTTTTTTTATCATTTTTAATCACCTAGTTGTATTATTTACCAAGTATCAGTATTTATACTATGTTTAACAAAAAATTATTTATTTTATTTAAATTTAGTAAAAATAGGAACTATGTAAAATGTATTATTTTTTCTTAATTGCTGATAATTTTAAAAGATTATATAATTTTTGATGAAAGTTGCTATATTCTTTAGAAATTTCATTTTCTAGTAAGTTTAATTTTGTATTGAAATCCACTACTTCTTCTGTAAAAAACTCTTTAAACAAATAATTTAACTTAGATTCTTCTTTATTTAATTTAATTTTTTTTATTTCTTTTAACAAAAATTTCTTTTCATCCTCTTCTTTCCTGGTAAGGTAGGAAATTTTGGTATTTTTCTTTAATACCTCATAGTCTATATTTGTTACTACTAATTCCTCTCCTATTTCTAATACTTCTTCTTCTTCATCTAATAAAAGATTACTTTTATAAATTACATTGCCATCATTGTCTAGTTCTAAAGCTAA
Source organism: uncultured Bacilli bacterium (assembly GCA_944359735.1). Lineage (GTDB taxonomy): Bacteria > Bacillota_I > Bacilli_A > RF39 > UBA660 > Onthousia. The sequence continues at coordinate 12,515 of CALVTA010000024.1, forward strand.
AGCCTTTTTTAAACTTGTAACAATAACTGCATAATCTATTATGTCTATTTCATTATGAAAATAACTTTCAGTTTTATTCTTTATTTTGGGCAATAATGATTTATCTATTTTAATTTTAGATATTAATAAATCTTTAAGCATCGCTTCACTTATTCTAATAATAGGTATTTTTTTTATATGCTCTAAATCATCTTCCAAATTCCATTCATAAAATTCTTTTAATCTTAGATCTTTAGTCCAATTTAATAAAATATCATATGTATAAATCATTTTTTATTCCCCTTTCCTTTAAATGATATTAACAAAAGAATTATACCTACTATTAATGTATAATTTTTTAAATTGGTTGCCATAAATATTAAATATTCTTTAAATGAATAACCAAATGTAAATAGATTAGAATAGATTATAAAATAAAAGAAACCTATAGTAGTTAAGATAAAACCTGCTACTCCTATTCCTATTTTTTTAATAATATCACCTAATATAATTTATTCTAATTTATTTTTAGTATACAAAAAAATTGTTAATTTATACTTAACAATTTAAACTTATTATAATTACAAACCAATAAATTCTTAGAATTAGATATTGTTGTTCAACTCTATTTCTTTAGTATCTTTAAATTCTACTTTATTAATACTATCAAATTTCCTGCTAATTTTTTCAGTAGTGATAGAGACATTTTCAACATCTTTATTAACAGCCTGAATACTTCTTGATAACTTGTCCCAACGTTCTTTATATCTTGCAAATTCTAAGCTTAATTTATTTAATTCTTCATGAATAATAGAAGTATATTTATCTTTTTCTATATTTTTAATAATCATTTCTATAACAGTTAGAGTAGACATTAAAGTTGTGGGAGAAGTTAACCAAACTCTTTTCTTATATGCATATTCTACTAGGTCTTGATGATATGCATTAATTTCTGCAAATATAGCTTCTGCAGGTAAAAACATTATTGCTTGATCACTTGTGACTCCTTCTATTATATATTTACTACTAATAGCATCTATGTGTTTTTTGACATCAACTTTAAATGCCTTAGTTGCTACATCTCTTTCTACTTTAGAGATATCTTTATCTACCATAATTTGATAGTGTTCTAAAGGAAACTTAGAATCTATAGCAATAGTTCCTAATGGTTCAGGAGCAAAAAGAATAGAGTCTGCAATTGTATTATTAGGTAACATATATTGCAATTTATAAATTGAATCATTTTTTTCTCCAAAGACATTTACTAAAATATGTTTTAAATTAACTTCTCCGTATATACCTCTAGTTTTTTTATCAGTCAAAATACTTTGTAATGAGATAATATCTGTAGATAGAGTGTCTATTTTCTTTTGAGCTTCATCTATTTTGCTAAGACGTTCTATTACAGAGGTAAATGTTTTATTAGTCTTTTCAAAGTTTTGGTTTATTCGTTCATTTACTCCTTCATTAATAGCAAGTAATCTTCGCTCTAGACTTTCATTTAATTTTGTAAAATCCTCACTTAAGTTTTTAGTTAAATTATCTTTAAACTCATTTAACTCTTTGATGGTAGCTATCTCTAAGTTATTTAATTTATCAGTAATTTTTGCTTCATTAATATTTTTCATTAAAGAAATAACTACTAAAATAATTATTAAAATTAATAGCCCTATAATTAAATATTCCATATATTTCATCCTTTCACTATACTTAATATAACATCTAGAACAAATATTCGTCAAGGATTTTAGTTAGAATAACCACCTTTTATGCTATAAGTGGTATAACCTTTAGAATTTAATATTTTAGATAGTCTTTTACTATTAAAACCACTTTCACAAATTAGATAATAAATTTTTTCTTTAGATAAATATTTATCTGGCATATTTTTCAAGGTTCTTAGAGGAATATTTTTAGCATTTTTCATATGACCTCTTTCATATAAATAGTGCTCCCTTATATCTATCAAATTTATATTGGTTAAATTTTTAAGTTCTTCTTTTTCTATTTCCATATATAACACCATTATATTATATGAAAAAAAGAAAAAGAGGTATCCCTCTATTTTACTTGATCTCCTGTTATTCTAAGTTTTCCCTTCCATACTTGGCCTCCGAAGTCTCCATCTATTTCTGTTGTTGGCCATATTCTTAAAACATAGCTGTTTTCATTACTACTTGTAAGTGTTCCTTGATCTAATATTCTTGAACCATCTACACCTAGGTCATTTAAATAATTAGCACTACCTATAATATTGTTTTTATCTAAACTATACTTTAAATACTTATCATCCAATTTAATATCAGGAGATTCTATTGTTACATTATCTAAATAAATAACATAATTTACATCGGCTGTTCCTGTATTTTCTAAAGTAAAATCATATCCAGACAAAGCAAGTCCTTCGCTATCCGTTAAAGGATATGTATCTTCTAGGTTAATAGTATTTCCTTCATTTAAAGTTAATTCCAAAGTACCTAATGTTATAATATTATCTTTATTACCAGGTCCTATAAATCTAAAGGCAGCATATGACAAAGCAATTATAACTATAATTAATACAATCAATATTATGATTAACATTGTTTTATTTTGTTTTTCTTTCATTTTCTCACCTACACTATATTAAAAGTATAACATCATTAAGCATATCTTTCAATACTCTTTTTAACTTAAAGTACTCTTCTTAACAGTTTCTATTTCCTTTCCATCAACTCTAAAACTAACAGTATTAACATCATAATTAGCAAAAGCAGAATAGCTTAGCATATATAAAACTTCCTCTTTTATTTTGCTATCACTATCAAATAAAGCATTATTAAAATTTAGAATTAAAAGATCATTATCAATTAATTCTTTGTCTATAAGTTCTACATTTTCATTTAATATACTTCTTAAATTATCCTCATAAATGTAACTGGTAGTTAACTCTTCTACAATAATATTTATTTTATCTTTATTATTACTATTATTCAAATATTTAGTAACAGGCACATAGTAAGTATCTTCATCTATTAATTCTTGATAATAAATTGTAACTTTAGTTATATCTTCTAAGGTTGTGTAAGTGTATTCTTTATTTATGCCTATATCTCTTGTTAAAGGTAATGATAACTTCTTAGTAGTATTAGGATAGGTCTCTAACTCTCCACCTTCTACAGTTATATTAACTTTATTTATATTTTCTATTTCAGTTAATGAATAAACTAATGACTCTATCAACTTTTCAGAAATATCCTCTTTAACATTAAGAAACTCTTTAGAAAAATCCAAGGTTACTAAATCATTATCTATTATAATATTATTTAATTTAGTATCTTTAGGTATTAGACCAGTTAATTTATCGGGGAACTTTGTATTTTTCGTTATTGTTAAATTATTAATAATAGTTTTTATATTATCTTCTTCGGAATTATCATCTAATAATATTTTAGTTTTAACTAAATAATTGTTTTCATCTAAGAGATAAATAGATGCATTAGCGAGATCTGTTATGTATTCAAATTCTAGATTAGTCTCAAGACTTTTTTCAGTTAGAGGAATTAAATATATAGTCATAATTATAAAAAGACTAATAGTTGTAATAAATATTTTTCTTAAAGCCTTTTTTCTTAACATATGAATCACCTAATAAAGTATATAAAAAAAAATACTAGTTTAGTACTTTTCTCGGTTGTATTATAAATAGTGTTGGTGAAGAAAATCACCGGCACTATTTTATTTAACAAAAAAAGACATGTAATCTGATACAATGTATTTGACTAAAAAGCAAACATTGAAAGGTTGTGATTACATGTCTCATAATGATTATATCTTAAATTTGTTAAATATTGAAGACCATAATAT
>CALVTA010000025.1 GCA_944359735.1 uncultured Bacilli bacterium
ACTATCAGGAATATGGGTAGGAAAGTTTGAGACAAGTAGTAGTAATCCAAATGCAAGTGATGGAGGAGGAAATACGACTACATTAGATGCAATGATAAAACCAAATGTAACAAGTTGGAGAGATATAAGTATAAGTAATGCCTTTAATGTATCATTAAAGATGAATGATGAAGGGAATAGATATGGTTTTAGTAGTAATATAGATACTCATGTGATGAAGAATGATGAGTGGGCAGTAGTTAGTTACTTAAGTCAAAGTAAATATGGAAAGTTAGGGAATAAAGACTATACTGGAAACAATAAAGAAGTATATCAAAATAAATCTAATAGTTATATAACGGGCTGTAGTTATGGAAGTCCATCAAATGGGAATACAGATTATGGATGTAAATATACATATGAAGAAGAAATAAATGGGACAGGAGCTAGTACAACAGGAACAGTCTATGGAATATATGATATGAGTGGAGGAGCCTGGGAATATGTCATGGGGAACTATAATGATGTAATAGGAAATAGTGGGTTTGTGAGTATGCCAGAAGAAAAATACTATAATAAATATACTAGTGATGATCTATTAACAGCCTGTAATGGAAGTGAATGCTTATCACATGGTTTAAGTGAGACAACAAGATGGTATAATGATCAACAAACTATGGTAAATGATACATACCCATGGATGTTGTGCGGAGGTTACTATGACAGTAGTACTTTTGCGGGTGTGTTCAACTTCAATCACTCGTATGTTATGGGTGGTCGTAGCAGCAAGGAATCATTCCGTCTTGTAATGAGTGTGAATAGTTAGGTTTTTGTAAAAATGAGTTTATTAATTTATATTTTGGTTATGGTTTATCTTGATTAAATCAAATATATTCTATGTCAAAGAAATTGTTTTATAATTTTACTGATTATATGTATAATAATATTACAATTGATTTTTTAATATTATAGGTCTTTAAGTTATAATATTAAAAATAATGGCCTTTTTTAGGCTAGTTTTTTTCTTTTGTTTAGCATATAATAGAGTTAGCTTGGAGGTGTTATTAATGAGTGATATAGAAATTGCAAATAATACGAAACTTCAAAATATTACTGATATTGCTAAAAAATTATTTTTATTAGATGAAGATATAGATCTTTATGGTAACTATAAAGCTAAGATTATTAAAGATAAAGGAGAAAAAAATGGTAAAGTTATTTTGGTAACTGCTATTAATCCTACTCCGTATGGTGAAGGTAAGACTACAGTTAGTATTGGGCTTGGAGATGCTTTTAATAAACTTAATAAGAGTGTCTGTCTTGCTTTAAGAGAGCCATCTTTAGGTCCTGTTTTTGGTATTAAGGGTGGAGCGACAGGTGGTGGTTATAGTCAGGTTGCTCCTATGGTTGATATTAATTTACATTTTACTGGTGATTTTCATGCAATAAGTGCAGCTAATAATTTAATAAGTGCTGCTATTTTTAATCATATTGAGCATGGTAATCTTTTAGATTTTAAAACTGTTACGTTTAATAGATGTTTAGATGTTAATGATAGATCTTTAAGGAATATTAAATTAGAATGTAACAATAATGAATATGTTGATCATTTTAATATTACAGCAGCAAGTGAAATTATGGCTTTATTTTGTCTTGCTACTGATTATAATGATTTGAAAAGACGACTTTCTAAAATAATAGTTGGTTTTAATAGTTTGAATAAGCCTATTTTTGTTAGTGATTTAAATTTAGAAGGTGCTTTAACTGTTCTTTTGAAAGATGCATTTAAACCTAATTTAGTACAAACTTTAGAAGGTACTCCTGCTATTATTCATGGTGGCCCTTTTGCTAATATTGCTCATGGTTGTAGTAGTATTACATCTATTAAATTAGCTAAAAGCCTTAGTGATTATGTGATTACAGAGGCTGGCTTTGGAAGTGATTTAGGTGCAGAAAAATTTCTTGATATAGTCTGTCCTTCTGCAGGTATTATTCCTTCTGTTATAGTTTTGGTTGTAACTGTTAGAGCTTTAAAATATAATGGAAATGGTTCTTTGAAAAAAGGAATCTGTAATATAGATGCTCATTTAAATCATTTAAAACATTATAATGTTCCTATTACTATTTGTATTAATAAGTTTAATGATGATAGTGATGAAGATATTAATTATATAAAGAATTATGTTAGTGATTTAGGGTATTCTAGTGAAATTAGTGATGCTTATTCTAATGGTGGTGATGGAGCTGTTAGTTTGGCTAATAGGGTTATGAAGCTTTGTGAAAATAGAAGTGAATTTATGCCTCTAGTTGATTCTAGTATGAATTTGGAAGATAAGATGAAGAAATTGGGTGAAGTTATTTATCAAGCCTCTGAAATTAAATATAGTGAAGAGGCTAAGAATAAGTTGAAATTAATAAATGATCTTAATCTTTCTTATCTTCCTGTTTGCGTAGCTAAGACACAATATTCTATTTCTGATGATGCTAAAAAAATAGGATTTCCTAAAGATAATAGTCTTTATGTTAGAGATTTAATTATTAATAATGGAGCAGAGTTTATTACAGTTTTACTTGGAAAAATTTTTACAATGCCGGGTCTTCCTAAAAATCCTAATTATGAAAATGTTGATTTTGTTGATGGTAAGGTAATAGGTATATTTTAATTATGATAGAAAAGAGGTGCTATGTGTGTTAAAAATATATAATACAGATATTTCTAATAATGAATTTAGTAAAATAGCTAATTATGAAATTGGTAGTTGGATTAATTTGGTGAATCCTACAGAAAGTGAGATAGATGAAGTTTCTAATTCTTTAGGAATTAAAAAAAGTTTTATTATGAGTATTATTGATGATGATGAAAAACCTCGTATTGACGAGGAAGAAGGATGTAAGATGTTACTTTTAGATGTTCCTGTTTATGAAAATAAAAATGGAATGAAAGCTATCACTACATTGCCTTTAGGTATCATTGTGGTTAGAAATGATTATATAGTGACAGTGTCTTTACAAAAGTATAGTATTATAGATGATTTTACTAAGGGGAGAGTTAAAGAATTTTATACTTATAAGAAGAGTAGATTTATTATTCAAGTGATTTATAGACTTGCTCTTTTATATTTGAAAATGTTAAGAGAAATAGATAGTAAAATAGAGTTAGCAGAATCTAAAATTTTGAATGCTACTAAGAATGAAGAATTACTTAATTTACTAGGCATTGAAAATAGTTTGACATATATTATTACAGCATTAAAATCTAATGGAGTTGTTCTTGATAAGATATTAAAAGGGAATGTTATAGAATTGTATGAAGAAGATGAAGAACTATTGGAGGATGCAATTATTGAAAATAACCAAGCTATTGAAATGGCTGATTTATATAGAGGAATCTTAAGTAGTACTACTGATACAGTTGCTACTATTATATCCAATAATTTAAATACAATTATGAAGTTTTTAGCTGGCATTACTATAGTATTTTCGATTCCTACTATGGTAGCATCTTTTATGGGTATGAATGTTACTTTTGGAAAGTTTGCTGATAACCCATATGCTTTTGTTTTATTACTTTTATTATCACTTTTACTTTCTTTAGTAGTAGCTCTTATACTAAAAAAGAAAAATATGCTATAAAAAAATAAACTTCTTTAAAAGAAGTTTAATTTATTTGTGTTTGATTTTCTGTAGGTGGAGTTATAATTGTATTATCTGGTTCTTGTTGATTTTGATCAGGTGTTTCATTAATACTAGTTGATAGAGTAGGTTGGGTTTCTGTTATAGTGATTGTTCCTGTATAGATACTGTTGTTATATTTAATAGTATATTGATAACTACCAGCTTTATTGACATTGACATTACTTAAGTCTAAAAACATAGTACTTTTTATTTCATCAGTTAAAGGTTCTATTACATAGTTACTTATATCTGTTGATAAAGCAGTTCCTATATTAATGTTTACTGATTTTAAGGTTATACTCTGTAAAGTATTTGGGTTTGTTTCTTTGGCTTTAACAATTATAATACCGTTATATTTTTTCTTCTTATAAGTTATTGTATAATTATAAGTACCAGGTTCTGTAACATTTACAGTACTAGTGTCTAACTTTAGTCTTGCAAGTACTTCATCATTAACAGCACTGTCTAAATAGTCAATTATTTTAACACTTAATGGGGTGTTAACTTCAATAGTAAAATTTTTTAATTTTATGTCAACCTCTTTTTCTTTACTTATTTGTTTTTGTTCTACAACAACAAGAACTTTTTCTTCAATATTACTTTCTTGTAATGAAGAGTACATAATTCCTGATGTTATACAAAGAACACCAAGTAAAGTAAGGGCAGAAATTATAATAATTCTGATGTGTTTATTCATAAATATCATCCTTTACTCTTATTAACATTATAATCTATAATATGTCTAGTTACAAGAAAAAATAGTGATTACTTTACATATAATTGTTATTTATGTTTACTTTTATAATTTTGATACAATTCATTGGCTTTATCTTTTATATTATCTTTTATATTATCTTTTTTATTTTTAATAGCATTATAGTTTTCTTCACCAATTAGATCTTTAATTTTATTTAAAGCTTTAAAATAAAGACTGGCAGCAACGCCTTTTGTTTTTTCCCAATCATCTTTATATTCAGGATATATTTTCGTAATAGATGCATCTATGTTATTAAGATTTTCAATAACTTTTTGTTGAGCTTCTGGATTAAGTTCACTCCATTTAGTATCTTTATATTCTTTATCGTAGAAAATCATATCAATGGCATCTATAAAATATTCACTCCAAACTTTGTCTGCTAGTTCAAAGTTTTCAGTATAGATTAAATTATTAATTTCTTTTTTTTCGCTTTCAAAATTATCAAAAGTTTCTTCTTTATTTTCTGTTTGTTCTGTTTCGTTGGTATTAGTATGTTTATTATTATTCTCTGTTGTAGTTGTAATTTCATAAGTTGTTTCAATATTGTTTTCTTTACTTGAGCATCCTGTTGTTAATAGAATAAATGATGTTATTCCAGCAGCTGCTAAAAGTTTATAGAAATTTTTGTTTAATTTAAGATTGTTCATAAGCTTTCTCCTCATATAATATATTTTCTTCTACTTTATCTCCTTGATAGATATTATTTATACTCATAAGTTTGTCTATTTCATTTAAAATTGCAATTTTTTTTGTGAGCCAAGTTGGCTCAATAATACTGTTAGGGTTTGGGTCTTCTGTTAATCTATGTATAGTAATTTCAGGTCTTAAATATTCTAGTTGTTCTATAACAATGTTAATATATTCATCTTTAGTTAAAATGTGAAACTTGTTTTTTTGATAATACTTTTCTAATGGAGTATCTTTTAAAATGGCTAACATATGTATTTTTACTCCATTTATATCTAATTTATTTAAATATTTGATAGTTTCTAACATCATTTCTTTTGTTTCATAAGGTAATCCATTAATGATGTGAACGACGACATTAATATTTCTTTGTCTTAGTTTTTTTACCATGGAAGTGAAATCTTCTAGATTAGAACAACGATTTATTAACTTTACTGTATTTTTGTGAATTGTTTGAAGTCCTAGTTCAACAGTTAGAAAGGTTCTTTTATTGATGTCTTCTAAATAGTTTAAACATTCATCTGTAATACTGTCACTTCTTGTTGCTATAGATATTCCTATACAATCATTTCTTTTTATGAATGGTTCAAAACAAGTTTTTAATTTTTCTATTGGGGCATAAGTGTTAGTATGAGCTTGGAAATAAGCGATGAATTTAGCAGTGGGCCATTTTTTTTGCATTGTAATTTTTCCTTTTTCAAATTGTTCATGCAAACTTTCTTTAGGATCTCCTGCATAATCTCCACTTCCTAATTTGGAACAATAAATACATCCTCCATAGCCAACTTTGCCATCAATATTTGGGCAAGTGAAATTTGCATTTAGACTGACTTTGCATACTTTAGCATTGAATTTTCTTTTATAATAGTAAGTTAGAGTATGATACCTTTTGTTATCATTACTGTAGATAAAATTATTTTTCATATTAACTCCCAAACTTTGTAATTTTTATAATCTTAATGGTGTAAAATTGATACTTTTTAATGATTTATCAAATATAGTATACCACAATTTTAAATTGTGGTATAATTTTTGTAAGATTGAATAGGCTAATTTACTTAAAATGTTTTGTATAGATAGACTATATTAGTTTATTCTTAATTAATGATGTAGGTGGTGGTATTAATGAAAAAAAAGAAGTTAAAACTTAGAAAGGGAGCACAGAAAAAACTTATAATTTTGGGGGCTATTATTTTAGTAATTGTACTTATTTTGGGTTTTTACTTTACTAGAATTAATGAGCTTCATAGTTTGGGATATAGTAAAGAAGCGGCTAAAAATATTATTTTTAAATTTAAGTATTCTTATGTTAGAGATATTGGGGAAAATAAGACATTAAATGCAGCTTTTGAAAGCAATAATTATGAGGAAAAAAATCTTGATAGTTATGTTAAAATTAATTATCAAAATCAGAAACACTTAATTAGTAATATTAATAAGTTATTAAAAAAAGGTTATAGTGTAGATGAGGTTTCTTTGATTATTGATAAAGGTGATGATGAATCAGTTACTTTATTTGCTAAAAGAGATAAAGTTAAATATATAGAAGAGTTTTTATCTGTTGATTATGCTAAACTTGCTAATTATGATAGATATGTTGCTTATAAAGAAAAGGAAAATGATGATGCAGAGACTACTGTTTTATATGTAAATATGGATTTTGATAAAGAAGATTATGTTGATCCTTTAGTTATAGATGAGTTTGATGATTATGTGTTAGTTAATAAACATAGACAACTTAGTAGTCTTTATGTTCCTGATGATTTAGTTACTATAGATGCTGATTATGTGAAGGCTGATGGAGATATAGAGATAGAAAGAAATGTAGCCCAAGCTTTCTATAAAATGGCAGAAGCAGCTAGTGAAGATGGAATGGAATTGATGGTGAGTTCAGGTTATAGAAGTTATAAAGATCAGGAAGAAGTTACTAATACTTATTTAGAACTTTATGGACAAAATTATGTCGATAATTATGTAGCTAAACCTGGTTTTTCTGAACATCAAACAGCAATGAGTTTAGATATAGCAAGTAAATCTGTTGATACTTTTGTTAATAGTGATGAGTATAGTTGGATGATGGATAATGCTTATAAATATGGATTTATTTTAAGATATCCTAAGAGTAAAGAAGATATTACTGGATATAAATGTGAAGCTTGGCATTATAGATATGTGGGTAAGAAAATTGCTAAATATATAAAAGAGCATAATATCACTTATGATGAGTATTATGTAATGTTTTTAGATGATTAATAGTTGTTATAAATAGCAAATTATGTTAGTATAAAATTATGTAAGATAGAATGTTGTGAGGAGGAAAATGGAAGTGAAAAAAATAAAGTAATAATCGTTATATTAATACTAATTATAGTAGTTTTAGTTGGTTATATATTTTATGATAAATTTTATGTGGTTGATGATAACAATAAAGAAGATACGGTTATAGAAAATAATAATACTAATGAAGTTGATAGAATTGAAGAGATATCAATAGATTCACAGAGTGTAATTGATGCAATGAATTCATTTAATAATATGTATATATTTGGGGATAATCTTTATAAGTAAGTTTCATATAATATTTCATCTATATCAGATTATGATCTTATAGCAACGGCATTAAAAAATATAGATCCTACATATATAGCATATTGTATATCAGAGCCTGAAGAGTTAAAAAATGATGTATCTATTGAAACTTTAAATTCTGTATTAAGTAAATATATACTAAATAAAACACTTAGTGTTGATACATTTAGATCTTTAGAAAATAGAGCTTCATCTCCTTTGGCACAATATGAGGTAAATAGTATTGGAATTATATTAAATGATAATAGTGTTAAATTAATTGGTCCTTGTGGAGGAGAAGGTGTTGTTGATCTTATTGAAAAAATATAGTAAAAGCTGAGCAAGATGATGATTATGTATATGTTTATGAAAAACAAGCTTTTGGTGCTGCAAAAGAAAACTTAATATGGGATTCTGAAAATAGTGTAAATTTAAATTGGGATTTCTATAATACATATAAATACACATTTAAAAAAGATGGTGGCAATTATTACTTTCAAAGTTTGGATTTAGTAAATGAATAAAATATTTTCTATTAGTTAATTGAATTTGATTTAATTATGTAGTAATGGGATATGTAAAATGGTTATACTTTGTCAGTATAGCTTTTTTTTCTTTTCAATGTTTTCTATTTGTGATAGAATTAAAGAGAATAAAAGGATGGGTGAAATGATATGTATCCATTAGGTAAACAGTTTGAAGTTGATGTTAGTAAGGCTAAAAGTGATGATAAATGTATATATAAAGGTAAGCGTTATCGTATTACTGTGCTTTCAGAGCGTTTAGTTAGACTTGAGTATAGTCCAAGTGGTGTCTTTGTTGATGTTCCAAGTCAATTTGCTATTAATCGTTCATTCATGTTCCCTGAATATCAAACAAAACAGGATTCTAAATTCTTAGAGATTACTACTAAATATTTTCGTCTTACCTATGTTAAAGAAGCTCATTTTACAGGTACTAAAGTGGATCCTATGAAAAATTTGAAAATAACATTATTTATGGGAAATGGTGAAAATGATAGAGATTGGTATTATGGTCATCCTGAAGTACGTAATTTAGGTGGTAATATGATTAGTGAAGATGTAAATACTCCTAAAGTTTTAAGGCGCGGATTATATTCTCTTGAGGGTTTTGCTAGTATTGATGATAGTAATAGTCTTTTGTTTTATCCTGATGGTACACTTTTTGAGCGTGAAAAGGGTAGTTTAGATATTTATGTTTTTATGTATAAGGATGATTTTTCTCTTGCTTTAAAAGATTATTTTAAACTTACTGGTAATCCTGAACTTATCCCTCGTTATGCTCTTGGTAATTGGTGGAGTCGTAATATTACTTATAGCGAAAGTTCTGTTAAAGAATTAGTATCTAATTTTGAAAGACGAAATGTTCCTTTAGCGGTACTACTTTTAGATAGGGATTGGCATTATCGTAATGTTGGAGAATATAAAGATCTACATACAGGTTTTACGTTTAATAAAGAGTTATTTCCTAATCCCAGTGAAGTTTCAAAGTTTTTACATGGACATAATATAAGATTTGGTCTTGAAATAGATCCAACTGAAGGAATTTATCCTCATGAGACTTATTATACACAAGCTTGTTCTTATCTGGGTATTAATGGTAATAAAATAATTGTATTTGATCCTTTAAATCCTAAGTTATTAGATGTTTACTTTAAGCTTTTTTTACATCCATTGGAGTCTTTAGGTGTTGATTTCTTTTGGCATGATTATAAAGGAAATAATAATGCTTTAAAGTTACTTGCTTATAATCATTTTAATTATAAAGATATAGGTAGAAATCCTGCTAAAAGAAGTATTATGTTAAGTCGTAATGGAATATATTCAGCACATAGATATCCTATTCTTTATGCTGGATGTACTGAGATATCTTGGGATGGTCTTAAAGAAATATCTAATAGTATGATGGCTGCTGCTAATATTGGTGTTTCTTTTTGGAGTCATGATGTTGGTGGAAACCATGGGGGTATTGAAGAGAGTGAATTATATATTCGTTATGTTGAACTTGGTACCTTTAGTCCTATTCTTAGATTCCATGCAGCAAGGGGACATTATTATAAAAGGGAACCCTGGAGATGGGATATTAAGACAGAAACTATTGCTAATGATTATTTAAGATTGAGGCATAGATTGATACCTTATTTATATACTGAAAGCTATAATTATTATAAAAATGCTAAGATGTTGATTGAACCTTTTTATTACAAATATAAATGGGTAATAGATGATAGTAATTATAAGTATCAATATTTTTTGGGAAGTGAGTTTCTTGTTTGTCCTATTTTGACTAAAAAGGATACTATTATGAATAGAACTATTCATAGGTTTTATATTCCAGAGGGAATTTGGTATGATTTTAAGACTGGTAAGAAATTTCCGGGTAATAAAAAATATGTATCATTTTACAAAGAAGAGGATTATCCTGTTTTTGCTAAAGCTGGTTCAGTTATACCTCTATCTAATCGTAGTGATGTTAATAATGTAGGACTTCCTCTTGATATGGAGATTCATATTTTTCCTGGTATTTCAAATACCTATACTTTGTATGAAGATGATGGACTTACATCTTTATATAAAGAAGGATATTATTTGAAAACCGATATTGACTATAATTATATGCAAAATAATTACACTGTTATTATTAGGTCTGTTGAAGGTAAAAGTGGTATAGCTCCTATGAGACGTAATTATAAATTTAGATTTAGAAATACAAAAGAAGCTCATGATGTTACTGCACATTATAATGATCAACAGATTAAGATTGAAGCGATGTATATAGAAGAAAATGATTTTGTAGTTGAAGTTAATAATGTTAATACAATTGGTCAGTTAACTATAAATTGTAGAGGTAAAGATATTGAAATAGATGCAGTTAGACTTATTAATGAAGATATAGATAGTATTTTAATGGATTTGCAAATTAGTACTTATCTAAAAGAACAACTTGCTAGTATTACTTTTAGTGATATGACTATTAAGAAAAAGAGAATTGCTATTCGTAAACTAAGAAAGAATGGTTTGTCTAAAGAACATATGAAATTATTCTTGAAACTTATGGAATATATAGAGAGTGTGTAAAGTAATTAAAATTATGAAATGGAGAAACTTATAATGTGGAAACAAAAATTTATTTTTGTTTCTTTTGTTATGTGATAAAATGTATTTAGGTATTTAGATTTTAATTGATTAATGGAGGTGGTTTAGTTGAAGGCAATGATTACGGGGGCATCTAGTGGAATAGGTCGAGATATTGCTTTAAATCTTTCTAAACTTAATTATGATTTAATATTAGTAGGAAGAAGTAAAGAGTCTTTGGAAAAAGTTAAAGAGAAAATTAGTGATATTAATAGTAATGTTAAGGTAAAAATTGTTGTGGTTGATCTTAGTAATTTACAAAAGGTTAAAGAACTCTATATTTTGACGCGTAATGATGATATAGATATACTTATTAATAATGCAGGTTTTGGTGTATTTGGAGAATTTGTTGATACTGATATAAATATAGAACTAGATATGTTAGATGTTAATATTAGAGCATTGCATATGCTTACAAAGTTTTATTTGAAAGATATGTTGAAAAAAGATAATGGTATTATTCTTAATGTTGCTAGCTCAGCTTCATTTATGTCGGGACCATTACTTAGTAGTTATTATGCTTCTAAGAGTTATGTTTATCGTCTTAGTTTAGCGATTAGGGAAGAACTTAGAAGAAGAAAAAGTAAAGTTCAAATTTCGGTTTTGTGTCCTGGTCCGGTAGATACTAACTTTAATGAAAGGGCAGGGGTTACTTTTGGGGTAAAAGCTCTTAGTAGTAGTTATGTAGCAAAGTATGCACTAAATAAAATGTTTTTAGGTAAAACTATTATTATTCCTGGCTTTAAAATGAAATTAGTTAAATTTGGTGTTAGATTTTTGCCTGATAAATTTGTAACTAGACTTACTTATAATATTCAGAAAAAGAAGGTAAAGTAGTATGGATACAGTGGTTTTGGTTGATAATTTGATGTTAGGACCTTTTACTAAATTTAGTATTGAGGTACCACTTAATTCTTTTGTTATTGTAACAGGTTCTAATAATAGTGGAAAAAGTTTATTACTTAAAGTAATTGCTGGAGTTATTAATACTAAAAATGTTACTTATAATAAAGAAATAATTAAAAACTATGAAGATATTGCGTACTTTAATGATTTTGCTTTTAACTTTAATAATGTTTCTGCAACTATTAGATATCCTTTAGAGTGTTTAGGGATGGATGATGATAAGATTAAAAAGATAGTTAAGGATATTGCAAAGGATTTGGATATTACTAAATTACTTGATAGCAAAATAAAAGATCTTAATTATTTTGAGAGACTTAAAGTAGCACTTGCAAGTCTTCTTGTTAGTGGACCTAAATTATTAGTTTTAGATGATCCATGTCTATATTTATCTTTTTATGAAAAAGAAGAGTTTATGAGGATTTTAGAGCAAATAAGAAGTAGTGGTATTACTATAGTAATGTCTTGTTCTAGTTTAGAAGAGGTAGGTTATACTATTAATAGTACTTTATATGTTTTAGATAAGGGAAATATTGTTAGTAGTGGAGAGTCTCTAAAAGTTTTAAATGATGATAGCCTTTTAAATAAAGTTGGTTTAGAACTTCCTTTTATGGTTGATTTATCTGTTAAATTAAAATATTATAATCTTATGGAAAAAATTAATATGAGTCCTTTAGGGTTGGTTGATAGTTTATGGAAATAAAATTTTCACATGTTCATAGTAAAATATTTACTGATTTGTCATTTGTTATACCAAAAGGGGAAATTGTTGGTATTTATGGTGATAATGGAGATAAATTGCTTAGATTAATATCTTTTGATGATGAATCAAGAGGAATAATTTATTTTAATAAGATAAGAAAGTTAAGAAGAAATTATTATTTGTTTAGAAAGTCAATAGTTTTAGTAGAAAGAGGATTTGTTAATTTATTTAATGTTGATAATATTTACGAATATTTTATTACTTATATTAGATATAAAAAATTAGATGTAAAAGATGTTAACGAAAAAATAAAAGGAGCTTTAAAAATAGTAGGTTTGAGATTAGATATTTTAGAAAGACGTATTTCTACTCTAACTTTTAGTGAGATTAAACTTTTACAACTTGCTCTTGCTTTTCTATCTAATCCAAAGGTAATATTATTAGATGAGCCTTTTAGAGGACTTGATTTGGAAATAAGAAAAAAACTTATTAGAATTATTAATAGACTACAAGAAAAATTTTTAAAGACTATAGTTATTTATAGTAGTAATCCTAATTATTTGTATCAGTATACTAATTATTTAATTGTACTATATGATAATAAAATACTAGTAGAAGGAAAAACAAGCGATGTTTTTTTTGATAGTGAGGAATTATCTTTGTATAAGATTAGAAGACCTGATATAGTTGATTTTATTCTATTGGTTAAAGATAAAAAAAATATTAAATTACCTAGAAGAGTTGACGTTAAAGATTTAATTAAAGATATTTATTGGAATGTGAAGTGATTAAATGCGTTATTTAGTTAGATTTAGTTATGATGGCACTAATTTTAAAGGTTATCAGAGGCAAACAGGATATAGGACTATTCAAGAGATGTTGGAAGATGCAGCGACTAAAATTAATGATGGTAAATTAGTAGTTGTAAAATCTGCGGGTAGGACTGATAAAGGAGTTCATGCTCTTGATCAAGTGGCACATTTGGATATAGATGTTTCTATTACTCCTTATAAATTAAAAAGAGCATTGAATAGTAATTTTGATGATGAGATACATGTTAATTCTGTTAGGGAAGTTTCTGATGATTATTTTGTTAGGCATCACGTTGTGAAAAAAGAATATCATTATTATATAAATATGGGTGAATTTAATCCTATAATGAGAAATTATGTTTATCAGCATTGTTATCCTCTTAATGTTCCTAAAATGGTTGAGACAATACATTATTTTAAAGGTGAACATGATTTTAGAGCTTTTGTTACAGAGAATAGTGTTAAAGAAAATTGTGTTAGAACGATTTATGATGTATCAATTGATGTTAAAGATAATATTTTAGATATTAAATTTGTTGGTAATGGTTTTTTGAGATATCAAGTTAGAAATATGGTTGGGGCACTTCTTAAAGTTGGAACTGGTAAATTAGAACCTTATGATATTAAAGAAATACTTGATAGTAAAGTAAGAGGTAAAAATGGTGCAACAGCGAAAGCCTGTGGTCTTTATCTTATTAAAACTACTTTGGAGGATGATTTATGATAGGTGTTTTGGACTCTGGACTTGGAGGAGTTACAGTTTTAAGAGAACTTGTTAAGACTGTGAAGAATGCTAAGTTTTTATATTATTGTGATTCAGTTAATAATCCTTATGGTGATAAAAGTAGTGATGAAGTTTATAGTATTGTTAAGACAATAGTTGATTTTCTATTAAATAAAGGATGTGTTGTGATAGTTCTTGCTTGTAATACAGCGAGTGCTATGTGTGTAAAAAAACTAAGAGAGGAATATCCTGATACCTTATTTATTGCTATAGAACCTGCTTATAAGATGGTACATGATTATAATCTGAGTGGTAAGACTTTAGTTATGGCTACTAAAGGTACAATAGAAAGTGAGAAGTTTCTTGCTTTATATCATAAATATGATAATAAAAATACTATACTTCTTCCATGTAGTGGTCTTGCTGAACTTATAGAAGAAGGTAATGAAGTAGAAATAAATCGATATTTAGATGAGAATCTTAGTGAGTATAAAGGTGTAGATAATGTTGTTTTAGGCTGTACACATTATCCTTTAATTAAAGAGAATATTAGAAGAGTACTTGGTGATGTTAAGTTTTTTGATGG
>CALVTA010000026.1 GCA_944359735.1 uncultured Bacilli bacterium
GGATGAGTGTGTATCCACATCTCTTTCTGTTGCTCACTTGTCGCTGTAGCATAATCTAAATCCTCTGCATTTGCTTTTGAAAGTAGTGTAGCAACCGCACTAGTATTTTGTTTTCTATCAAAACTACTAACTACTATCTTACTCTTATATTCTTTTCCCTGAGCACTATTGTCTGCATTATTATCTAACCACATCCATAGTTTGTATGTAACTTTCTCATCTACATCTAGGGTATCTTCACTAGTTATATTAAGAGTTCCTGAACCATAATTACTTACCTTTACTACTCCACTATCATAGCCATTGTCTCCTGTTAATCTCATTTTTAAATAACTATTTTGTAGGGTATTATTTATATCTTCTTCAAGTGATATATAATAATATGCAGTTATATTACCTGTATTAGTAATTGTAAATGTATATGGTGTTAATTGTTGACCTTGTGCATCTGTTATAGGTGCTGCGTTATCTAAATTTATATTATCACCTTCATCAAAGTCTACTTTCAATATGCCTGCTGTCAATGTGATCTTTTTGTCACCTTCTATTGTAGCACTAAGTAAAGCATAAGTTGCTCCTGCTAAAGCTATTATACTTATCAAAACAGTAGTCACTGCTAATACTATATATTTTTTTCTTTTTTTGTTCATACTTTACTCCCCATCCTTAGTCTCATAATTACTTTTATCACATACTAGATGTGCTTTATATAAATAATCTTTAGAGCTTGTCTTCTTAACTTCTACATAACTATTTGTTACATCACAGTCATTATTATTAACATCCTTTATCATATCGATATATTCTTCACTAACCAATGCACTAAGTAAAACCCTAGTTTTTTTATTCACTTCTTTAGGTAGGTAGCTTCTATAATCAGCGAAATAATCTTTACTTGCTAGTATCATCATTTTTTCACTTGTATTATAGTATTCTAAATTACTAGAGGTAATTAATTTATTAGCACTAAATAATACTATTGTTGTTAATATTCCTAATATAGTTATAGTTGCTAGCATCTCTATTAAAGTAAAACCTTTATTCATTTTCTCTTACTTTTCTTAATTGCTGGTAATACTTTTTTATCATCAAAATTAATTAAGATAATAGATATAATTGCTTCTATTAAAATAGTAACAAAATACGTTCTCCAGAATGCTTCAACCATAGTCATTCTACTTATAAATAGCATACTAATCAAGTTATCTACTAACATAGCAAATATATAAGTAGCTAGTATTGGCAATTTATTACCGTCTGTATTCATGTATAGGTAATAATAAATAGTTAAGTTAATCATTTGACTTGCAAGATATGCAAATACTTCTCCAGTCACAGGAACATAATCAATATCTTGCTGACCTAATAAACTGGCTACTATTATAAATAGTAGCATTAAACATGCTGAATAACTTATACCATTCATAGTTTCTTTGTAACCATATTTTTTTGTTATAATATTAGCAATAAAGTATCTAAACGGATAAGCAAAGATTGCAAAAGTTAAACTAGCTTTTCCTATATTAAAATCAAATTTACCAAGAACCCATCCTAAAATAGCAATAGCTGTAAGTAATAAGATATAAACCCAGCTTGAAACTTCTTCATGTTTTATTACTTCTTTTCTCGCACTACCTTTTGTCATATAAAACTCCTCCTATTCTTATAAAATAACTATAGCACAAAAAAAAGAAAAGAGGAAGACTTTTCTTTTTTATTTACAAGTATAACCAGAATCTTTATCTTTATTATCAGTTGTAGTTAACTTAATACTATTTTTATTTTTTCTTCAAATTAACTATCACTAATTTTGATATTAGAAACTATATCTCATATTTTTTTGATTCTTTTACTTTTCAGGTGTAGTATATGTTAATTTTTACTACTACATCCTTTTAAAAATATTGATAATACTACTCCAATGACAAATAATTCAATAGTTACAAATGACAGTATTATAAATTATGTATATTATTTAATAAAAATAGGAAGTTATACTTTTAATTTTTTAGAATAGATTTTATTAGGTGGTGCCTAATGAAAAAATTGTTAGTTTTTCTTTTTCTTTTTGTAATACCCTTTAATGTTTTTGGAATGGATACTGCTACTAGTAGCATTGTTATCGATATTGATAGTGGTAGAGTCTTATATGAAAACAATGCTGATGAAAAAAGATTAATTGCTTCAATTACTAAGATTATGACTTGTATTGTAGCAATAGAAAATGGTGATTTAAAAAAAGAAGTTAAAGCTGAGTCTGAGATTTTAAAGATGTATGGAACTAGCATTTATTTAGAATTAAATGAAAAAATGACATTGATCGATTTACTTTATGGTTTAATGCTTAGAAGTGGTAATGATGCAGCGGTTGTTATTGCTAAAGAAATAGCAGGAAGTGAAGATGAATTTGTAAAAATGATGAATGATAAAGCTAAAGAACTTGGAATGACTAATACTACCTTTAGTAATGCTCATGGACTTGATGAAGAAACTAAAAATTATTCAACAGCAAGAGATATGGCTATATTATCACGTTATGCTTATAAAAATAAAACTTATAGAAAGATTATTGGAACTGAAGAATATAGAGTTAAAACTAATAATAAAAGTTATCTTTGGTACAATAGAATGAAACTGTTAGGTGATTATAAATATTGTACTGGTGGCAAAAATGGTTATACCCCTAGTGCTGGAAAAACACTTGTTACTACTCATGAAAAGAATGATTTGAATATTACAATTGTTAGTTTAAATGATCCTGATGAGTATAATAATCATAAAAGATTAGCAGAGTTTGCTTTTGATAATTTTAACAATTATGATATCATTGATAAAAATGATTTTGATCTTATCATTGATGATAAAAGTTATTATATAAAAAAATCTTTTTCTTATCCTTTAACAGAAAAAGAAAAAGATAATGTTAGTGTCCTTGCTAGCATAGATGAAAATATAAAAAAAGGAAAAGCTGGTAATGTTAAGATTAGTTTAAATAATAAAGTCTTTAAAAAAATCCCTATTTATATAAATGTAGAAGAAAAAAAGGAAAATTTTTTTACTAAGTTATTTTCCTAAGTCTAAAGAAATTAATAGTTGGCCTTGCATTAATTCTGACATCATATTCTGTTGTTCCTATTCCTGAATTAATATAAAACTTAGTATTATTGATTTCATAATATGAATTTATATATTTAGAAGCATGATCTTTTTGGGCAAAATTAATCAAATAAGGTATTCTTATCTCACCTAAATGAGAATGCCCTGCTAAGGCTAAATCAACAGGATAATTATTAATAAATTTATCTATGTAATCAGGTTTATGAAAAATAGCAATAGTATAAATATTTGAATCATAATTAATAAAAGCTTTAGTGTAGTCTATCATATCATCGTTAGTATTTAACCCTACTATCATAATAGGCTCGTTACTATCATTATATATTAAATCATTGCTATTGTCTAAAATATTAAACCCACAATCTATTAATATAGATAAGGCTTCATCATTATCAGATTCTCCTAAAACAGCATATTTTCCCAATGAAGCAGTTAACTTCTTTAACTCTTTTACTAGTTTTTTTCTATTTTTAGGAGTCAATTTTTCATCTGTTAATAAATCTCCTGTAAAAATTATTAAATCAGGATTTCTTTTGTTAATAGATGAAATAGTATCTTTTAATAAAGCTTCATCATTATAATGTAAATCACTAAATTGAATTATTTTAATACCATTAAATGATTCTGGTATTTTAGAATTAACAATAGCTTCTTCATTAACAATAAGAGAACTTGTCCCTATTTTAATAATGTAAAGACATGTAAAAAAAACTAATAAAAAGATAGCAAAAATAATTAAAACTATTCTTTTAATTATTTTTTTTATTCTAGCTGCTTGTTTTTCTTTGTCTATATCTCTTTGTTTGTCTTTATTTAATTCAGTTCTACTATTCATTACTTATCCCTCTATATTAGTATATAAGAAAATCAATATTTTTTAAAGAGGTGTTTTTATCTTACTTTTTCTATTTCTTCTTTTAACCTTTCATATGTTAGGCTTCCATAACTTGTAAAAGTTATATTACCATTTGAATTAATAATATATGTATTAGGATAAGTGGTTACATAGTATTTATTAAATAATTTGTTCTCTGCCATTAATGATGTAAAAGTATATCCATTTTCTTTTAAGAATTCTATTATATCATTTTTAGGATTACGTGATGTGTTAGCAATACCTAATATAATAACGTCATCTTTATTTTTATTATAATCATTATATAATTTCTCTATATTAGGTAGTTCGTCTAAACATGAAAAACAGTCTATGGCATAAAAATGTAGAATAATTGTTTTTCCTATATAATCATTTAGAGTATGGGTTTTATTAGTTTGATCCTTTAAAGTAAAGTTAATTGGAGTTGATAATTCTATTTTACCTGTACTTGTTATATTAGTTTCATCTTTAATACTTTCCATCGTAAATCCTGTATAAGATACATATATTCCCATAATTATAATAATAATAGCTCCTACTTTTACAATATAATTTAGAATATTCTGGTTTTTTTTAATTATATTTAAAACCTTAGCTCCTAATAGACCTAAGACAATAAATGGTAATAAAAATCCTATCGCATATACTAAGACAAACAAATTGCCTATTAAAGCTGTGCTAGCAGTACTAGCCATAATTAAGGTTGAAGATAAAGCAGGGCCTACACATGGTGTCCAGGCAAAAGAGAATAAAAATCCCATCAAGAAAGCTGTTTTTTTAGTCATTTTATTAGGATTAAAATTAATTTTTAGTTTCTTTTCTTTACTCAAAAATTCTGCTTTTATAATGCCTAGTTGAAATAGTCCTAAGATAACTATTAATATTCCTCCTATTTCTAAGAATATTTTTCTATTATCTTTAAAGAATAGACCAAGTCCTGTAAAAGAAAGTCCTAATATAAAGAAAGACATAGAAATACCTAAGACAAAAAACAAAGTATAGATAAGGATAACTTTCTTTTTATAAATAATATTACCATTTTTATCCACATTTTTAGCATTAGTAGCTAGATATCCCATATATAAAGGAATTAGCGGAATAACACATGGTGAAAAAAAAGAAATTATTCCTTCTAGAAAGATAACAAAGATCTGAATTAATTCATTCATTAAATCACTCTCCTAGGAAATTCTAGCAAAAAATAGAGTATATTACAACTCTAATTTTCTTTAGTACTTAAAATTGCAAGAAAAGCTTCACTAGGAACTTCTACACTACCTATTTGTTTCATTTTCTTTTTACCTTCTTTTTGTTTTTCTAGTAGTTTCTTTTTACGGGTAATATCTCCTCCATAACATTTAGCAAGAACATCTTTTCTTAAAGCCTTTATATCAGTTCTTGCTATTACTTTATTACCAATACTAGCTTGAACAGGAACTTCAAATAATTGTCTTGGTATTACTTCTTTTAGTCTATGAACTATCAATTTACCTCTATTATATGCAAAGTCTTTATGAACAATAACACTTAATGCGTCTACTACTTCATTGTTTAATAAGATGTCTAATTTTACTAAATCACTTGGCTCATATCCAATTACTTCATAATCAAATGAAGCATATCCTTTTGTAATTGATTTTAACTTATCAAAGAAATCATAAACTATTTCTGATAAGGGCAATTTATAGATAAGGCAAACTCTTTCCTCATCTAAATAGTTCATATTAATAAACATTCCTCGCTTATCTTGGCATAATTCCATTAAAGAACCTATGTATTCTTTAGGTGTATAAATGGAAGCCTTAACAAAAGGTTCTCTTATCTGTTTTATTTTAACTTTAGGTGGCATTTTATTAGGAGCATCTACCTCAATTTTTGTTTCATCAGTTAGGATTACTTCATAAATTACAGATGGTGTAGTTGCTACTACATCAATATTAAATTCACGTTTTATACGTTCTATTGTTACTTCCATATGTAATAGTCCTAAAAAACCAGTTCTAAAACCGAAGCCTAAAGCTACTGAGGTTTCTGGTTCATAAACTAAGGCAGCATCATTCAATTTTAGTTTTGCAAGTGCTTCTCTTAATTCTTCAAACTGATTAGTTTCAAGTGGATAAAGGCCACAATAGACAACACTTTTTAATTTCTTATAACCTGGTAATGGTTTGACAATATCTTTAGTAGAATTTAAAGTAATTGTATCTCCAACATGAACATCATTAATACTCTTAATAGAAGCATAAATATAGCCTACTTCTCCTGTATTTAAAGAATCGGCTTCTATTTCCTTAGGAGTGTTTTTTAGAATAGATAATACTTCATAATTTGCTTTACTCTCTAACATATAAATAATATCACCTTTTTTAACGCTACCATTAAAAATGCGAACTGCTGTTAACACGCCACGATAAGAGTCATACATACTATCAAAAATTAACCCTTGTAAATTTTTAGAGGTATCTCCCTTAGGAGCAGGTATTTTAGTTATTATGGCATTTAATAACTCTTTTATTCCCTCTCCTGTTTTAGCACTAGTTAAGATTATATCTTCTTTTTCGAATCCTAAATTAGTAAGTTCTTCTTCAACTTTAGGAATATCAGCACTAGGAAGATCTATTTTATTAATAACAGGGATAATAGTTAAATTGCTATCAAGAGCAAGGTAAAGGTTGGCAAGTGTTTGAGCTTCTATTCCTTGTGTTGCATCTACTACTAAGATAGCTCCTTCGCAAGATGCAAGGGAACGATTAACTTCATAAGAAAAATCAACATGGCCTGGAGTGTCTATTAAGTTTAATAAAAATGTTTCATCATTATATTGATAATTAATAGATACAGCATTTAATTTAATAGTAATGCCACGTTCTCTCTCTATATCCATAGAATCTAATAATTGATCTTTCATTTCTCTTTCAGTAACTGCTTTAGTCTCTTCTAAAATTCTATCTGCTAAAGTACTTTTACCATGATCTATATGGGCAATTATTGAAAAATTACGAATATTTTCTTGTCTCATAAACTTCACCTACTTATAATATAGTAACATCAGTTACTATATTATCATATTTTTCTAATTATCGTCTATTAGACTTTGAAATGTTTCCCGAAATTCAAAGATAATTCTTCTATATCTATTTCCTTTAAGAACTAATCATAACAATTATAGTATTATTGTATATAATATTTAGGATGAAACTGCTTCATTTAGCATATTAAAGAAAGCATTCATTCCTTTATTAAAAGTATTCTCTATTAAATATGATAAATCAAGACCTAATTTAGAAATATTATTTTCATAATTAATTTTATCTTTATTGAGATAATCTTTAATTGTTACATCTTTTCCTGCTGCTATATCTTCTTCATATTCTTTAATTTGTTCTTCACTTAACATGTTTTCTCTATTTCTGCTATATTCACTATACCCACTAGCTTGCATAAAATATAAGACAAAGAAAAGAAATACTAAAATTAAAATAATTAATCTTGCTAAATTAGCTTTGGTCATTATTTATCACCTCAGTTAAAACTTCACTTAAAACGAGAAGAGTTTCATAAACTTCATCAATTGTATTTTCAGGACCACCTATTTCAATAAGAATTGTTCTGTTTGAAAAATCTTGATTATAAATACCATTCACTCCAGCTCCTTCCTTTTTATAAATACCTTTAGATAGTCCTGGTATTTTATTATTGATTGTATCAGATATTTTAGTACTAAACTCTAAATTACTTTCATAATTAGGATTTTCCAAGCCTATTAGAAACATTACTTTGGCATAGTTTTTATTATTATAATTTAAAGTAGTTTTATCATGAGAAATAGAATCTCTATGAATATCTATAAAATATTTTAAACTTGGGTTATTGTTCTTTGCTTCTTCCATTAGTACTCTACTAGCATCATAACTTCCAGCATAATTTAAACCTAAACTGCTCCTAATACTACTAATAGTTTTTTCCTCTATTAAGACACTAAATCCATTTTTTTCTAATTCTTCTTTTAAAACATAATCAGATAATTTGACGGTAGGCATAATACTATATTCTGCAAAAGAAGATGGTTTGTATTCTTCTGTATCATGAGAATTATATAAGTAGATAGTGGGATCTGTATTATTCGCTTCATTACTTACTTTTTTTACTTTTTGTTCACTTTTAACTTCTTTAGTTAATCCTTTGTAATTAGTATTTAAAATAGAAAGAGGTTGAGATAAATCTAAGTCTATTAGTTTGGTCATGATTTGATGAAAATAACTATAGTTAGATTTACTATTAATGATAAATGGATTATTGTTTTCAATTAAAAACTTAACTAAATCTTCATTCTTATATGGCAAATGAAATTTAGAAAGCGCCTTAATAGTTAATAAGAAAGAAGAAAAAACAATAATGAAAAAGAAAATAAATTTGAATTTTATTTTTTTTTGAGTTTTATTTTTAGATACAAATTTTCTTTTCATAAAAAAGTCTCCTTTATTACATAGTAATAAAAGAGCTCTTAAAATAATGTCGAATTAGTTTAATTCTAAACTTTTATTTAAAGCTAGTGATAAAAGTTTGCTCAATTTACTAATAACAAAATCTATTTCTTTTGGAGTAACTAATAAATTATATCCTAATGGTGTTAAAACTTCACTTATTAAAATCTTTATTTCTTCTTCATCTAAATTACCAATAAGTCCCATTACTTCTTCTCTTTCTTCTTTATTTAAGGATTTTTTGTGATCCTTATAATTTCTACTAGTTGGAGGAACTAATTTTAGAGAACTATTATTGATATTTTCCTTTTCATAAGAGAAGTGTCTAAATATATAGTTTATTGTATTACTTACAATGGTAGTAGCATCAACCACAGTAGGGATCCCAATTGCAATAACTGGTATACCTAAAGTTTCTTTACTTATTTCAAATCTATTATTTAGAAGTCCACTTCCTGGATGAATTCCTGTATCGGTTAATTGAATAGTCTTGTTAATGCGTTCTAAACTAGAAGCTGCAAGTGCATCAATAACAATTAAGAAGTCCGGTTTGGTTTTTTCTATCACTCCTTCTATTATTTCTTTAGTTTCAATACCTGTTGTTCCCATTACTCCTGGTACTAAAGAAGAAATAATACGATATTTATTATCTAAAGGTAGACCTAACTCTACTATTTGTCTTGTTATTTTTATCTCATCTACCGTAAGAGGTCCTAAAGCATCTGGGGTAGCCTTTCTATTACCTAATCCTATTATTAAACAACTATTATTATCTTTTATATTTATTTCCTTCAACAATTTTTTTATAGTTTTAATAGTTACCTCTAGCAAATTATTAAAATTAATTTCATCTGTTACATCTTCAAAATAAATTGTTTTATAAACACCTGCTTTTTTCTTAATTGTTTCAGACATTTTCTTATCTAAAGTTATACTTTCTATTCTTATATTTTTATATACTTCTTCTTTTTTTTGGTATTCTTTAACATTGTTAAGATGTTCTACGATCAGGTCTGTTCTTAATCTGTACTTACTTAAATCAACTTCATGCATTTTTATCACCTATTGTTAGTATTATCAAAATTTTAGAAAATATTTGCAAAATAATGTATTATTTGATAAAATTAGATTGTTTACAAAAAGTGAGGTGAAAAACATGCCAAATATTAGAAGTGCTAAGAAAAGAGTACGTAGTAATGCAAGGAAAGCTGATATTAATACCTTAGTTAGATCTAGTATGAGAACTGCCATTAAAAATTGTGAAAAAGCAGTTAACTCAGGTAATAAAGATGAAGCAAATAATAAATTAAATATTGCATTACAAAGAGTTGACAAAGCTTGTTCTAGTGGACTTATTCATAAAAACAAAGCTGCTAGACTAAAATCAAGACTTACAAAGTCAATAAATAATATGTAATAAAAAGAAATGTGGATAGTGTACACGCACATTTCTTTTTAATTTAGTCTATCTAATGTTATATTTTTAAAAGCATTATTTTTAATGTCATTTAAAACAATCGTAGAAGCTTTTTCATAATTTATGTTATTACCTTTGCTTAGAGCACCTCTTTTTTTAGCAATAGACTCTAGTATTTCTAAATCACTCATATTATTAACACTTAAATTATATCTTTCTTCAAACTTATTCTTATATAATTTAATTATAATATTAATTGCTGTTAATGCTAATTCTTCTTTGTTTAATATTTCTTCCTTAATAGACGAAAGAATAGCGAGTTTTTTTGCACCTTCTTGATCTTCTAGTTTAGGCCATAAAATACCGGGTGAATCTAATAAATCAATATTTTTATTAACTCTAATCCAAGAAAGGCTTTTGGTAAACCCTGGAATATTACCAACCCCTGCCACTTTTTTTCCTACTAATCTATTTATTAGAGTGCTCTTTCCAACATTAGGTATACCTATGATTAAAGCACGAAGATTTCTTGGTTTTAGTCCTTTATTTTTTCTCTTCTCATTAAGATTTTTTCTTACTATTTCACTCAATTCTAATATTTTTTTTATATTTTTATTAGTCATCAAATCTACTGCTACTACCATATATCCTAAATTCTCATAATAGTTAATAAATTTATCAGTTTCTTTAGTATCACATAAATCATATTTAGTCATAATTAATATTCTCGGTTTATCTTTAATCAAATCATCTATATCTTTTATTTTAGAAGATATAGGCATTCTAGCATCTATTACTTCATATATTATATCAATTAGATTTAATTTTTCTTTTATTTCCCTTTTGGTTTTTTGCATATGACCAGGATACCAGTTAATCGCAGTTTTGTGACAACTTTCATTATAATTCATACTTTATCACTTCCTTTTTTCGATATTATATCATATATTTTTTTATATGTTATTTTGATTTTATTTTTATCATATACAACAATCGTATCTATAAAATCGTTTAATACATTATTACTAATTTTCTTAAATTGTATATTAGGATATTTTTCTTTCATATCTTGAAATATCAATTCTTCCAATCTATCTTTTCTAAGACTGTGATTTGTACAACTATGATTTCTTACAAATGAAGAACAATAATAATATTCTTTATCTTTAGATTTTCTTAAAACCATAGATTTACCACAATCTGAACACTTTAAATATCCTGCAAACATATCTCCACTACTAAAATAACCTTTTTTCTTATCTAAAACATTTTGTACTTCATCAAACACTTCTTTACTGATAATTGGCTCGTGATGATTAGGAATTATTATCCAATCATCTCTATTTACATCAACCAATTTATCTGTTTTATAATTTAATTTTGTTTTAACATTTTGAATCAACGTTCCAGTATACGTTTCATTTTTTAAAATTCTACTTACTATTTCAGTGTTCCATTTCTTTGAACACATTAATTTTTTATTACTTATTTTTTCCTTACTTTGTCTGTATAAACTTGGAGTTAAAGTATTTCTATCATTTAAATGTTCCGCTATCTCTTTTCTACTTTTTCCTAAAAGTATCATATTAAATATTTTCTTTACAACATAGGAAGATTCCCTATCTATAATAAATTTATGTTTATCTTTTGGATTTTTTAGATAACCATATGGAGCATTTACTCCAATAAACTGTCCATTTAATTGTTTTGTTTTTAAAGTCGATCTAACTTTTTCAGAAATGTCTCTAGCATATTGATCGTTTATTAAATTTTTCAAGGGAATTAAAATAGTATTGGTAGATTTCGCATTTTTTAAACTATCTATATCGTCAATAATCGAAATAAATCTAACATTATATCCTGGAAGAATATTTTCTAAATAATTATCTGATTCTATATGATTTCTACCAAATCTTGATAAATCTTTAACAACCACTGTATTTATTTTTCCTTCAATCATATCATTAAACATTCTTTTATATCCTGGTCTGTCAAATGTTGTACCTGAATATCCATCATCAATATAAAAATCATAAAATTCTAAATCCTTATTCTCTTTTATATATGAAGTTATTATTAATTTTTGATTAGTAACACTATTTGATTCATCTTTTATTTTATCTTCTTTAGATAACCTAATATATCCTGCAACTTTATATTTTTGCATTACTAATCACCCTTTTCTTTATTACGTAATATTTTTGTTAGATAATATCGAATAATTCTTGTTTAAAAATTCTAAACAAATTTGATCATATAATTTGCTATATTGCTTAGGTGATGTTCTCATATATTTTATAAACAACTGTACTCGTATATCTAAATCATCTCTTTGTGTATTATTTATCAAATTCTTCATTTCTTGAGGCTCAAATATATTATAAGTCATGGAAATATTCCAATAAATAATTAATATTTCTCTTACATAATCTCTTAACTCATTTTCTTGTTCAGTGGTTAATTCATATCCATCATTACCATGAATATATCGTGAACGTATCTCATAATATGTAGTCAATTTCCATTTAGAACTATGTCTTTGCCTACTATTTAGAAACAAAATATTGCTTGCATAATTAGAAACTTCTTTAGTAATATTATTTCCTATAATATTAAACAATGATTCTAATGATGAAAATAATAATGTAAATCTAACACCTACATCTTGTGATTCAAAAGATTTTAAATAAAAGTTTAAAGCTCTTTTATATCTTACGTTTTTATTTTCAAGCTCCGATATTGTAGAATCCGAGATATAAAGACTTAATCTTTGACTCAGTTTATTCTTCATTTCTTCATCATAGTCTCTAACTGTTAATCTAGATATCTCCCAATTAACACCACCAACATAGGTGTAAAAATCATTGTTCTCATTATAAATAACAGTTTTAAAAACAGGCAATGTTATACCTAAACCAGTTAATAATCTGATTTTCTTTTGCAATAGATTAACTTTTTTAAATTGTTCATCTAATATCTTATTTTCTATTTCACTTTTGGAAACTTTGTCATCAACTTCGTATTTAATTAATTCTTCATTCTCGAAATATTCATAATAATTACCCACTTTTCCCTTACAAGAATAGATTGAGTTAAGCAAATGGCCCGATGTATAGAATATATAATCTGAATTATCAGCATCCACTATATTTTCATCATATAGACCTGTTTTTTCTATAAATCCATCTAATTCAAAGTTATTCATTGGAAATATACCACTTATCAATATTTTTGTCTTATAATATAAAACCATTGTTACTCCTTAAAATATTAAAACTTTTTATTTTATTCCTTCGAGTTTCTTCTTTTCTTTATTTTCTAATTGTTTCTTTTCTCTTTCAAGTTCTTTTAAACTCTTTTTTGGTGTTGGCATTTCTTCAGGCATCATACCACCAATATCGGCAATTGCTTTTCTTACCTTTTTACCTACTTCATAATGTACGTTTTTGGCATTATTTTCGCCTTGAACATTATCTCTTAAAAGTTTCTGTTTTGTTTGATTGATTCTAAATAAATTAGCTACCAGCTCATCTTCATTCATATTATCTAAAATATCTTCTCTATAACGTAATTTTTTTCTCTTGAAAATATCATCAGCTGTTTCACCGTTATACAGTCCTTTATACCCCGCATTATGAAACTCAGCCATATTTTTCACTCCTGCAGACGATGCGATTTTTTGTAAAGTATAATTGCCTTGTTTTGTTAGTTTTCTTTGATAAAATCTTTTTTCATCATCTGATAGTGAATCATATTCTTGCTCAGTTATTTCTTGCTTTCTTGTTTGAATAGCAAAATATGTTTGTCCTAAGGCAACAACTTCTTTATTTGGATCAGCATTTTGTACTATTAAATAGCATGCATATCTAGAAAGTTCATAGTCAAGAATTTTCCTTTTTGCAGTTTTACCTAATTCTATCATTTTGTTGACTTCAACAAAATGATTAAGTACATTAAACTTACTGTTTTCACAAGATGCCATAGCTTTATCTATTACTATTTTAAAGTTTCTCCACTCTTTATATTCCAATACTTTTTGTAATTCACGTGCATACCAATATTCGTTTCCATATTCATCTATATGCTTTATATTTTCAAACATTTTGTTAGTATGATTAGTACTAATTTTCTTCATTATTCCCTCCTTCTATTTATAAATGTGTAAAAACTTATTTCTCTATTTTTCTTATTTTATAAGGGTTTAGTGATGGTTTGGCATAAATGTGTCTCGCCCAGTTGATATTTGTCGAGTTTTGTCGATTATTTTCCATAACTTTTCACTTCCTTTGCTTTTCTTTTTCGCTTTGCA
>CALVTA010000027.1 GCA_944359735.1 uncultured Bacilli bacterium
CCCTAACACTTCGTCGATACCTACGCGTGTAGTGGACTTGCACCACCTAGCGATATGCCATGCACGGCACACAACTAAAACAAGACTAAAGTCCTGTCTCATTAACATCTAAAAAGTTTAAAGCTTCGCCCCTTGTTAAAACTGCTCCATTAAGTCCATCCTCTACATCAGTAACCTTACCTTCTGTAAATTTAATTAAACACGGAGTTCTTTCAAAAGTAAAATCACTTCCTCCGAATTTATTAAGCAAATCTTTTATATAAATATTCTTATCATTAACATCTTCTAAATTTACATAAGTTAAATCCTGATAAAGATTTTTCTCTAAATCAGATTTTATGCTTTCCTCAAAATCTCTACAATCATTATCACTAGCTGTACACAAATATAGAATTGATGATGGATTTTCCGTCAGATAATGTTCAACTTCATCAGGAGTTATTTCAGAAACTACATCCTGTAATACTGGTATTTCTCTTTGGTAATCTTTATAAGTATTATACCAACTAGCTAAATACAAAACTAAAACAATTACAACAATATATATAGCTATCAAAATCATATAATTATGTTTTTGTTTTTTTCTATTTTTCAATCTCATCACCTCTAACTTATTTCAATTGTAACACAAACTTAACATTTTGAAAATAATAGTTTACAAATTTAACATATAATTTTAGACACAAAACCATCCCTATCATAATTATACACATAAACTATCTATAAAGGAGGAGATAAGTCTATGTATAATAATAGACCTATTTATCAAAACAATAATAGAAATGGCTTTATTCCCCTAATTATAGGTGGTGTCATAGGATATGGAATCGGTAGTAATAACAGACCTAACTATTATCCAATATATAGTCCTATATCTATCTATCCAGTATACCAACAGCTACCATACTATTTTTATACACCACCATATAGAAAGAGATAAGATTCTATCAAAATCTTATCTCTTATAATAATCTATTTAATATCAGTTATTTCAACTTCATAACTTCCATTAGGACTTTCAACAGTAATAATATCTCCTACTTTATGATTAAGTAAAGCCTTAGCAATGGGACTTTCATTTGAAATTCTTCCTTCGAAAGGATCTGCTTCTTGACTACCCACAATTTTGTATTCATCAAAATCATCAGGATCATCAACATATTTAATAGCAACAGTACTACCAAGTCCTACAACATCTTTTGGAATATCTTTAATAATCTCTACATTTTCAAGCATTTTTTCAATAGTTTTAATTCTACCTTCAATTTGTGCTTGTTCATTTTTTGCAGCATCATAGTCAGCATTTTCAGATAAATCTCCTAAACTACGAGCTTCTTTAATAGCCTCTATATTAGCAGGTCTTTTTTCATTTATTAATTCACTTAATTCATTTTTCAAATCATTAAGTCCCTCTTCTGTTAAATAAACTACTTTTTTATTTCCCATTATAATCACCTCAAAATATAATAATATAGGCTAGGACTCCCTAACCATAATACGAGTAAAATTTTAGCATAATTTTAGAAAAAATTCAAGTTTTTTTTTCAAGAATTTGTATTCTAGATATAATATGCTTTACATAGTGAATTGATACTAAGAATTTATTATCCATTCTATTATTATTTTTTTTATAGCAAAATATTCATTTTTCTCAAATTGCATATTACAAATACAATATTTTTTATTGGCAATATGAGAACAAAAAAATACACTCATCTAAATTAAAACAGTCTTGAATAAATAAAGAATTACTAATTTTATTAGAACAAATAACACTATAACAATTACTACAATTACTAGAATCATCTACTCTAATTGAAAAAGTACAACTACCACTTCTTTGTGATGCTAATAAATATTCACTTTTACCACAGCCATCACAAAATACTATATTTTTTGAATTAGCGCAATTAGAGGAATTATAAACATAACTAGAATCATAAATAGTATCACTTTTAGAAACATAAGTAGAATTATAACATCTATTAGTAGTTATTGTATTAATACCCTCCCATGTCTCTATAATTTCATCTAAACTTTTAAAGTTCTTTTTTTCTAACATAAAGCCCTTAGTACTATCAACTAGTTCCATATTATCTTTAGTAATAAAAAATTTAGCATTATCAAAATCCGTATAAGCCTCTTCCTGTGTCTTACTATCACATACTTTTCTAAGATTTCCTCTAAAGTACTACTATTATTAATTAAAAACACAGCCTTAAAAATCTTATCTATTATTATCAAAGCATCTTCATCATTCATACTTTATCACCCTGTCTTTTTCTACTATTAGATAAAGATATTAATATATACTTTAATTTTTTATTTGTATAATTAGATAAATTTAACTTAACATCATTAGAAATATTTTTTATTTTAGTAAGAACTTTAACCTTATCTCTAAGTAAAGGAACTGCTTCAAAATCAGTAGTCTTAGCTTTAACTACGGGCAAAATCTTTCCATCTTTACTAACTCTTACTACTACTTCCCTATTATTTAATCCTGTAAATAAATTTATTTTATCATCTTCTGTAGTGGTTTTAGCAAACTTAACATCTAAAACATCTTTTAAAAGAAGAGCATCATCCCTTGATATTCTAAAAACATAATAATTTATAACATTAGCAAAAATAGATTCCTGTAATTTTTTACTAATCTGGCCAAAATACTGTTCAGCAAGCACTAAAGAAATACCAAACTTTCTAGCTTCTGATAGTAGTCTTTCCATAATAGGATTTTCTAGTAAAGCTACTTCATCGACAACTAAAAGCAATTTTTTATTTATTTTATTTTCAATAGCCGCTTCTAATATTTCTTCCATTACTAAAGAAGAAATAGTTTTAACAATCCTATCACCTAAAATACTTCTATCTAATGAAAATATTGTTAAATCATTCCCACTAACTGCATCAATTACACTTTCATCAAACTTATCAAAAGTAGAAAACACTAGCATCTCATCAATAAAACCAATCAAAGGCGATATACTTTCATTATAATAGTTAGTCTTTAAATCATTAAATTCGGTTAAGAAAAAAGATATAACTGTATCATTTAAATAAGGTATTAATTCTTTTACTAAATTATTCCTATATTCTAAATCTAATAAAACCTTTCTAATATTAGAAAAAGAAAAATCCTGTTTAGTTAATAATAAATAGATAGTATAACGTAAGACTCTTTCTAATTTTAAATTATATCCGTCTTTCATTAAATTTTTAAATACTGAGATCATTAATTCGCTTTTTATCACAATATCAGTATTTCCTGATATAAACAAATCAACTTTATCATTTAAAAAGTCAATAACTCTTGTCTTACTTAACCCTCCTAAATCATCTTGCAAAGAAGCATGAGGATCAATTATAACAACTTTATAATCATCATTATTATTAACCATTATATTTTTTACTAAAAGACTAATGAGTTTAGATTTCCCACTACCACTACTCCCTATTATCAAAGAGTGTTTAAAAAAATCATAATCTTTATAATTTAGAAACAACTCTCCCCTTAAATATAGAAAAGGATCTACACAAAATATTCCCTTATTATCACTTGTTAAAAGTGGTAATATTTTTTCTAAATTTAAATATTTATTTTTCTTT
This sequence comes from uncultured Bacilli bacterium, assembly GCA_944359735.1. GTDB lineage: Bacteria > Bacillota_I > Bacilli_A > RF39 > UBA660 > Onthousia. Next base: position 3,610 of record CALVTA010000027.1, read on the forward strand.
TCATAAGAAAATCTTTTATTATTACTAAAATCAACACTAAGTATATAAGTAGGTCTTGCCATCAAAAACCTTCTTCTTATATAATCATTATTATTCTTAAAAAACAAATAAGTCTTAAATAATCTCTTATTACCTATTCCCCTTATATTTATAATAATATATTTAAGCTCTCTATCATGTTTTAATTTACTAATATCAAAAAGCCCTACAGCATTTTTATCTACATCTAAAACAATAGGTTTACATTTTTCATAATCGATCACTATATTGACATTACTATCTTTTATCAAAAATCATCCATAGAATTTATTGTTGGAGGAACTCTATATTTAGTAACTAAATAATATTTTAATTTATTATTAAATATTTCTACAACTATTTTAAAATTTCTAAGATACCCATTATATTTACATACATAGTTTATTAGTTCCTGCCAAGATTCTTTAGAAACATTATCTTTATTTAAATATATAGATTGTACTACCATATTAAACTCCCCTTTAGTGAAGTTTAACATAAAACTAAAGAAAAAAACTGACATTTATGTTTTATATTTTGTCAGTTTTTAGTCTATTAATTTATCAAAAAATATGATACAATACATGTATGAAGAAATTCTTCATATAATAAAAAGAATACATCTGCTAGTTAGATGCTTTCTTAAATTTTTGTTGGTGCATCTAATTCATTTGAATTAGATGCTTTTCTATTGCAATAATAACATTATATATATTATGCCAAATAGAAGGAGTATTATTAATACCAAGTATAATTCTCTTTTTGTCATATACTACCACTCCTTTCTAAAAAGGAGAAAGCATCTAATCGCATGCAAATGTATTCATATCTAGTATAACATTATTTTTGTATCTTACATAAAACGAGTTTTCGTAAAAAAAGACTAGTACAATTACTAGCCCTCAATTGGTATTAAAAATTCTGTTATATCATCATGATAATATTCAAGTTCTGGTATTGGTCTAATATTATATTGCAAATTTAAAAACATAGTTTTATAAAACTTTTGACTTATTCTTCTAATTTCAGGAGCTTCTTGCGAATTAATAATAAATACAATACATTTACTTTTAGGAATTATATACTTAGAAAGTCCTAGTAGCTTTTTCTTATATAAACACCAATATTCATAATTACAACTTTTATATCTATCTTCATATTTAACCATACCATAATCAGGATATTCTTTAAATTTTTGTTTACATTCATCAAAAAAATTAGGAGCATCATCTTTAATTTTATCATCAGTTGTCTTTATACCCATACCGTATAAAACAAATTCATCTAAAGATACAATATTATAAGTTAACTCTTCACTATCATTCAATTCCTCTTTAAAGACAATTTTAGGAAAAGTTTTAATCCCTTCTGCTAACTTTTTCGCTTGACTAGGCCTAACTCCATAAAAATTATAAAAAGCTCTTGAAAATGAAATAGGATTTTCATATTTATATTTAATAGCAACATCAATTACTTTTTCGTTCTTTACTGTTAAATCATAAAAAGATAAAGAAAGTCTTCTTTTTCTAATATATTCAGAAATTGTATTATTACATAGCAAACTAAAAAGCTTTTTAGCAGTATAAACATTTACTCCTAAAATAGCAGCAATATGATCATAACTAATATCTTCTTCTAAATTATCTTCTATATAATCTATTACTTTATTTAATTCATGATAAATATTCATAATTATTTAATTTCAGTAAGCCATAAACTATGTAAATTACAATAAGCATAGATTTTATTATACTCACTACTATAAGGAAAACTTGCTTCTGGTTTTTCTCCTGCTTTTAACTTTCTAATCATATAATTATCTTCACTTGCTAGTATTATAAAAGAAATATAATGATCATCAGTCATTGGATGCTCTACTTCACCTACTTTAATATTAATAATACCATCTTTAATTTCATATGCTGGTAAATGTTTTTCAAAAGCTGCTTCAGTTGTATTGCTATCAACTAATTCCATCTTATCTCCACAGCAAATCAAAGCTTCACTCTTATCTTCTAATTTTAAAATAACATTTCCACATTTCTTACATACATAAATTTTCATATTCAATACCTTCTTTCCATATTTATTATATTTACAACTTTTTTTAATTGCAAGACCTTATTAAATTATCTAACAATAAAGATATCGAAACAACTCCTACACCTTTAACTTTAGGAGTATAAAAAATATTCTTTTTATCAACCAACACATCTCCTAAACCGACATCTATAACCACACTATCATCCTTTAAATCACTACTTCTAAAAAGATTATTTACCCCCGTTGCGCTAATTATAATATCACAACTTTTTAAAATAGAAGTTAAATTTCTTGTTTTAGAATGTGCAATAAAAACTGTAGCATTTCTATTTAATAATAAATTAACAAGGACTCTCGAAATATTATAACTTCTTCCAATAACAACTACATTCTTATTTTCTAAAGGAATATGATAATAATCCAATATCTTTAAAACTGCCAATACTGTAGAATTAACCAACTTAGGTTTATTTATAGATGCATAATATTGATTTATATAATTAACTCCATCAATATCCTTATTATTATCAATAGCAGCATAACATTTAAATCTATCAACATTTTTGGGAATTGGTTCTTCAATAACAATACCTGTTATATTTTTATCTTGATTTAATTTATTAATCAAACAAATAATCTTTTCTGTATCAGGATTATCTATTTTAAAATCCAAAAATCTAATGTTTATGCTCTTACATTTAGTTTTTAACATACTTTTATAAAGAGAATCCTCAAAACTAATAAAAGCAAGAAAAAATACTTTCCCGTTTATTTTCTTTCTTATTTCAGCCAATACTTCCTTTTCTATAAAACTACCATCCAAAACTCTATTCTTCATATTTTTTAATTTCCTTCATTAAAAAATCATCCGTCATTCCCGCAATAAAATCTATAACTTGACGTTTAATATTAGTATTTTCTAAATAAAATTTAGTTTGATGTGATAAAAAAGTCGTATATATTGTACTATTAGTTTTATGAGTTTCAACATCTCTTAAATAAATATGATATAGTTTATAAATATTCTTCTCATAATAAGCTAATTCTTCTTTAGTCATAGAATTAATATATATATGTTGATAATTAAAATTCTTTAATTTAAATAAAGCTTTATATACTCTATCACTCATCTTAATATAAGGTTTATCAAAGCTTTCATTAATTATGTCTAAAATAATATTATTTACAATATCTCTATTATTATCACCTAAAACATCACAAATATCTTTTGGTAACTCATTTCTTTCCAATTTACCTATCATAATTGCATCTTCAATATCTCTACCAACATAACCAATAATATCACTAATTCTAACAACACACCCTTCCATAGTCATAGGATGATATATTTTAGATTTTTTTAGATCTTTATAACCCTCATTATATTCCTTCAGAAACTCTTCTTTTGTTTTTTTAGTTGGTTCATAAATAGGGCTTAGCATCTCTCCATTATGAGTCATTATTCCATCTAATACCTGTAAAGTTAAATTAAGTCCTTCTCCATCTTTAGAAACATTCATATAATATCTAACACCTTGAATATTATGAGCAAAAAATTCACCTAATTCTTCAAGTGATAATTTATTTAGTATCGCTTCTCCACTATGACCCAATGGTGTATGACCAATATCATGACCTAAAGCAATCGCTTCAATTAAATCTTCATTTAAATTTAGAGCTCTACCAATTGTTCTTGCTATCTTACTAACTAATTGAACATGAGTAATTCTTCTACTAACATGATCATTATCATTAAAAGTATAAACCTGAGTCTTGTTTAAATATCTAGTATAAGATAATGAATGTATTATTCTATCAATATCATGAAAAAATGGAGGACGAATATCTTCATTTTCATCCCTCAATCTAACAGCCTCACTACTTTTAGTAGCATATGGACTAAGCTCCCTTTCTTTTCTTAAAAAATTGTCTTTTATCTTCTCATAATTATTCATAAAATCACCCTTATTACCTATTTAAATTATAATATCCTAAAACTTTTTCATTCTTCTTTATAAAACTATTAAAATTTTGAGGATTATAATCATCAATACCACAATTTATTCTATGTTCTTCATTAAAATCATCAGCATTTAAATATAAATAACTTTCATAACACTCATTATATAAAAGAGCACATTTCTCTGATTTTAAAACAAAGAAATTATTAAAACCATTTAATTCTTCATAACTTTCTTTAGTCTTAGAAACTATAATATTATCTAAAAGAAAAAAATCAATAGCCCCAAAACCAAAATCTTCTACCAACATTATATAAACTGGAACAAAATAATATTCTTTACTACTCATAACTACTTCTTTAACCTCTTTTACTATTTTTTAATTTTCTTATCTTATAACCAACATTTCTTAATTTCTTATTATCTATATTCTTATAGAAATTATTAAACTTTGAATTATCAAAATTGTCTACATAATAATCTAAATACTTTTCTGTTACTAAATTTTTAGGAATAAATTCTTCTTTAAATGTAAATAATGCTACATCTCTAGTTTTCTTTTTAGTCTCTAAAGTATTTCCTCCAATTAACTTTAATTTATTATCCTCTACCATTTCTTTAGTTAAAATTTCTATACTAGAATAACCTGTTAAAAGCTCTTTTGCAAATAGATAATATGATGTTACAACAATATAATCCAACTGATTATAACTTACTAAATCTTCCTGTAACTCATAAACTGGGACTTTATAATATCTAAACATAACAACTATCCTTTCCTTATTAATCTTATCATAGAATAAGGAATAAGTCCTCTCTTAAATGGCAATTTTAATATTTCTTCTGGATGTCTTGCAACTTCAATTTTCTCGTTATCTTCATTATAAATAGTTTCTATTTTATAAGGATAAATCTCTCCATTAGGTGTAAATATTTCTACTTCATCACCCACTTTAAAGTAGTTACGTTCTTTTAAGATAATAGATTTCATTTCTTCATCATAACCTATTATAAGTCCCAAATACTCTTGATTAGATACTTCTTGTCTACCTGTATAATATTGATCAGTTTCATCTGCTAAATGATTAAAATATTGACTTGTTGTATCACGATTAGCGACAGAGTCAAGACGTTTTTGATACTCAAGTAATTTCTCATCCGTTAAAGTACCATCATAAATACTATCTATCAAGAATCTATAACTACCAATAACAGTTGCAAGATAATAAAGACTTCTCATTCTTCCTTCTACTTTTAGAGAACTAACACCAATATCTATTAAGTCTTTAATGTACATTGCCATATTTAAATCCTTAGTTGCCAAAGTAAATTTATCATTATCCCCATAATCAAAAGCAAAACGACATACTTGAGCACAACCACCTCTATTAGCATCTCTATTAGTAACATAATTAGATAAAGCACATCTACCACTAAAACAAGTACACATCGCTCCATGAATAAAAACCTCTGTCTCTAAATTAGGAATACTGGATATTTCCTTTATTTCATTTTTACTAAGCTCTCTTGCAAGTACAACTCTACTAGCTCCTAAGTCTCTATAAAACTTAGCAGCATCTTTATTAGTAATAGAATCTTGTGTAGATATATGCGCTTCTACTTCCTTATAATTATCTATAATATACTTAGCAAGATATAAATCACTAACAATAAAAGCATCTATACCACAGTCTATTACTTCTTTAATATATTCTTCCATACCTTTTCTATCTTTATCATGAAAAACAATATTAGCGGTTAAATACACCTTTTTACCTAAGTTATGAGCGAAAGTACAGCCCTCTTTTAATTCATCTAAACTAAAATTAGTAGCATTTGCTCTTAAGCTTAATTTCTCTCCTCCAACATAAACAGCATCAGCTCCATACAAAAGAGTGACCTTAAGCCTTTCTAAATCTCCTGCCGGTGCTAATAACTCTATTTTTTTCATAAATATTATCACTACCTTTCTTTACTTGACTTTATAAATAGTTTCACGATATAGAAAACCTCTATTATACCCAGCCAAAGAATCTATTTTCTTTTTATCAAAATTAGCGAAACTATCAATCAATTGTTTATATTCATACTTACTATAACTACCTTGTTCTATAATTCCATAATTAATACCACACTTACTTAATTCTAAATAAACTTTGCTTAGATTAAGTCTCTTATTATAGAAAAAAGTAGTACCATTATCATCTTCCCTAACTAAAAACTCTTGTCCTGTTTTAGGCTCTTTAATAGTAATTAAATCATCTTTGCTTTTATTTTTATTAATAAAATAACTAGTAAGTAAGCCTCTTCTAGACATAGCAACTACAGGATTACCAAGCAATAAAATAAACAAATCACTTTTAACATTACATCTTATATTAATAATTTCTTTTTTAGTTATTTCATTAGATAAATAAGCTCCTTCTATACCTAAATCATAATATAAATTAATAGTTTCACTATTAGTAACCATATGTGTACTATTAAAGATTAAATTCAATGACAAATTGTTCTCTTTAACCAAATTAAATACTGCTAAATCATAAAAAAACACTCCATCTACTTCTATACTATCTAACTCTTTTAAAACTTTAAGTAGATTATCCAATTCATTATTAAATATCATTTTATTTATAACTACAAACAACAGTTTATCAGTATTATTTTTATACTCTTTAATATCATAAATACTATAATATTTAAAATAATCAACTGAAAATTTTTCTAATGGTAAAATCATCCCATCTAAACCAACTTCTAAATATTCTAAATAACTATTATCTCTTATTACCCCTAAAAGTTTCATACTATCAGTCCTTTACGTAACAATTCTATCATAAATATAGCAAAGAAAAAAGAGGATGATTTCTATTATTCTTCCTCTTGTTCATCTAATTTAACAAGTACTTCTCTTGGTTTAGAACCATTAGGTGGTCCAATAATGCCTCGTTCTTCTAATAAATCAATGATACGAGCAGCCCTATTATAACCAAGCTTAAATCTTCTTTGAAGAAGTGAAGCACTAGCTTTCTGTGTTTCAATAACAAATTCAACTATCTCATTATATAAAGGGTCATCATATTCTTCAACTTGAGCCATATCTTCTTTTTGAGAAGCACTCTTTTCATTATCACCTGATAAATTCATAAAATTTTGATCATATTCTGCTTTTTGCTGCTCTATTGTATAATCTATTATTCTTTTAATCTCATCATCAGAAATAAATGCTCCTTGAATACGCTCAGGATCTGCTTCTCCCATTGGTAAGAATAACATATCACCTTTACCTAATAATTTCTCTGCACCCGTCATATCAAGAATAGTTCTAGAATCAATACTACTGGATACAGCAAATGATATACGACTTGGTATATTCGCTTTAACAACACCGGTAATTACATCAGTTGATGGTCTTTGAGTGGCAATAATTAAGTGAATACCTGCTGCACGAGCCATTTGGGTAATTCTCATAATAGATGCTTCTACATCTTTACTTGCAACTAACATAAGGTCTGCTAACTCGTCGATGATAACGACAATAAATGGCATCTTTTTAATTTGTTCATCAGGCGGCAATATTTTATTTTTCTTTTCTACATAATCGTTGTAAGTAGCTATATTTTTGGTCTTAGTCTCACTAAAAACATCATAACGACGTTCCATCTCTGCAACTATTTTACTTAAAGCAACACTTGCTTCCTTAGGATCTGTTACTACAGGTCTCATCAAATGAGGCACTCCATTATAACCAGAAAGTTCTACTTTTTTAGGATCAACCATTACAAGCTTAACCTCATCAGGTTTCGTTCTCATTAAAATAGAACAAATAATTCCATTAATACAAACAGATTTACCACTACCAGTAGAACCAGCTACTAAAAGATGAGGAGTTTTATTAATCTCACACCAAATAACATTACCCATAATATTTTTACCCAAAGGACATAATAATTTAGAACTATCAAGTGCTTTAGGTACTTTTTCTAAGACTTCTCTAAAAGAAACAGATGCAGTTTCCTTGTTAGCAATTTCTATACCTACTGTATTCTTACCAGGAATTGGCGCTTGTATTCTAACATCCTTTGTAGCAATAGCAAGTGCAATTTCTCTATGAATACTTAAAAGTTTACTAACTTTAGTTCCAGAATGAAGTTCCAGTTCATACTGTGTAACAGTAGGACCAATATGCACTTCAACAACTTTACCTATAATATTAAAATCTTTCAATACACTTTCAAGTATCTCTATATTTTTCTCAATTTGACTTTGATTAACACTATTTTTCTTTTTCTTAGGTGGATCAAGTAAATTAATAGATGGTAAAACATAATTGTGTTTTACTTGCATTTTTTCTTCATTAGGCATTTTATCTAGAGCATTATTGTCAATATTATTATCGTTTATTTTAGTCTTTGTTAACTGATCTATACTAGAAATGACAATTCTCTTATCATCATCTTTAATCTCTCCCATCGCAGGTTCTTCATTACCAGTAATAATGGGCTTTTTACTATCAGTATCTTCTTCAGCATTATTTTTTCCTTTTTTAGGAAACTTTTCTTTTGCCTTCTTAGCACTATTTCTAACAAAATCAACAATAGAAAAACCAGTAAACAAACAAAAGCCCAAAACAACTAAAGCCCAAGCAATTATTTGCATACCTTTATATGAAAATAACACCATAAATAAAACTCCAAAAGTACAGCCTATTATACCTCCTCCAATTGCATCAGGACGAGCACCTTTCATAACATTAGAAAAAGAGTTAATTAATTGATTAACAGTCTCACTAAATACTTTAATAGCATTACTATCATTATGTAATAAATAATTTTCATGCATTAAAACTAAAATACCAAGTATTAGTAAATAAAGTCCCAACATCTTAGTTGTAAATATATTAGGCCATTCTCTATTTATAATTAAATATGCTCCCAATACTAGTAACACTACCAATAAAATATTATAAAATACTCCCACAAGAAAAATGGCAAAAGATGCAATCATACCTCCAACAGGCCCATATCTTCCAATACCAAGTATAGAAGCTAATACAAGTAATACTCCATATAATTCTATAGAATGAGAAAAACCTTTTTTAGTTTCCTTCTTCTTTTTTCTTTTTGCCATAACTTCACTGCCTTCCATATCTCCTACTATTTCAGTATAACAAAACTAAAGAATAATTTAAAGATTTTGTCACTCACTTGACACTAGTTTTTATAATTAACAAATCAATTTATCTTTTTAACCATCATATATCTAATAATCAAAAAAACAACATATATACATAATAAAGTACAAAAACTAAAAGCATAACAACACCTTCTTTTTTACTTACCTCTCTTTCACTTCTTGCAAATATAAATAAAAGAAAGGAAGATAAGAAAACTGCTAATATATCAATAAAACCAAAACCTTCTAATATAATATCTCCATAAATAAGAATTGGCAAACCTAAAACTATACAAATATTAAAAATATTAGTACCAATAATATTTCCAATAGCCATATCAAACTCACCTTTTCTAGCACTTGTTACTGTCATAATCATCTCAGGTAAGCTTGTTCCTATTACAATAGCAGTCATAGTAATTGCTTTCTCACTTATATTCAAAGCAGAAGCAATCGCTTTAGCAGAGTCTACAATCATCTCACTACTATAAACTATTAAGATAATTGTAACAACTAAAAGTAAACAAGACATAATAGCAGAATACTTACTTATCTCTTGTTCTTCATCTTTTTTATTTTTTTTAAATAACATTCCCACTAAATAAAGGACAAACATAGAAAATAATAAGATTAAAATAAAGCTATCATTTCTTGAAAAAGTATTTGGTGTTAAAGGATTAAATACTGCATCAAGCATTAAAAAAGAAAAAGCTGTAGTAACAATAAAAAGTAAAGGTAATTCTTTTTTTACAGTAGCATGTCTTACTTTAATAGGTCTTAAAAAACTAGCAAGTCCTATAATTAAGAAAACATTTACAATACAACTACCTACAACATTTGCAAAAGCCATAACTCCATCACCATTTGCAACACTTCTAAAAGATATAGCAACTTCAGGAGTACAAGTTCCAAATGATACTATTGTTAAAGCAATTAACATCTTAGGTACTCTTAACTTTAAAGCCAAAGATGAAGCTGCATCTACTAAAATATCTGATGATTTAATGATTATTACAAACCCAACTAATAAAATTATTATATCCAAAAGCATGTCATCACTTCTTTCTATCTTTAATAATAGTATAATTTATTTTAATCTATCTTACAAACAAAAGAGATTAACTTTACACTTATATTATTAGCAGAAAAAAGTATTTTACTAAAAAAGAGTAATGCTTTAATACACTACCCTATCTAGTTAATATTTTATTTTCATCATTAAATTCATCTATTAAATAATTAAAATAATGATTATAAACAAAACGTTTAAATCCTAAAGTTTTGTTTATTTATTGGATATAATATTGAGTAGAAATATAGATTACTCTATATAACCCTCACAAATCCGTACGTGCGGCTTGTCCGCATA
>CALVTA010000028.1 GCA_944359735.1 uncultured Bacilli bacterium
ACAATTATAAAATTGTTATCTAGTCTTTGTTAAGTCTATACTTGTCTTGCATTGATGTAGTCTTTTAGTGTGCTTTCTTCGACTATGAAACGACCACCAACCTTAAATGCTTTTAGTTGTCTTGTTCTAATTAACTTTTGAATAGTCTTAATTGATAGCCCTAAAATCTCGCTTATTTCCTTTGTAGTGTAATAATTCATTGAAACATACCTCCCATGTCTTGTAGGGTAGCAATAATTACTTACCCTTACTTAAGAGGAAACAATAACAACCGAAAATATACAAAAGATACTTGTATTACTTTATAGGTTAGAATCCACTCGGATCGAGGCAACAAAAAACACCTCATATTAAGGCAATATAAGGCATTTAAAAAGAGTTATTGCAAGCATAGTATAATTGCTATGGTAGTGCTTAAAGTTGCACCAAGTCCATATATTCCAGCACCAAACCTATTGACAATATAAAAAGTTTGTGCGTCGCACAAACTCTTATCTTGCATAGCCGAGCAATACGGGTGGGGTTAAGTAAATACGGGCTTGACTTTTCAAAAATCGGTCGCCCCGTCCTATATAGATTTACTTATCTTGTAAGTGATATTCCCTCTAAACCTATCATAGTATCTTTATCAATAGCATATAAGACAACACCTATACTTTTATCATTTTTTAAAAGTATCCAATTTCCTTTTATTTCATATTCAGATGTTCGACCCTCGCCAAAGTCTATTTCTTTCTCACTAATTGTTATTTTTGCTTGTCCGTTGCTTTCCTCATAATTCCAAGTGCCAATTACATTTTCTTTTGTTAATACAAAATCATTTTTTGATGTTTCTTGACTTTGGTTATTTGTGTTAGAGTTAGCATTATTGTTGTTATTTTCCTTATTGCCACAACCACATAAACCTAAAACCATAACCCCACATAATAATACTAAACTAATTTTCTTTTTCATTTTCTTTTCCTCACTTTCAATTTTCAATTACAGGTTGTGTAACAACCTACATCTCCATAACTTGTTTTTTTACAACTGGTACAACATCTTTTACCATCTGGACGAGTGGTACATTTTGTATGATAACCATTATCTGAACTTCCACTACTATCATTGTTATCAAAAACACCACATATTCCCAATATCACAATAAACATCAATATAGCGAATATACCAAATATACCAAAAATCAATTTTGTTTGATTATCAGTATATTTTGAAATCTCTTTGTTTTCTTTACTATCAATGTCAAAGTTTATTTCAGTGTGCTTTAAATAATAATAGAACATTTTAAATCTTAATACTAAAAACATAATAAGAGATATTACCAACACTAATACTAAATTATTTTGTGAAATAGATACAAGCATACACAATGCCGATACTATCATAATAGATATATTAAATACATTAAAATAACCCTCTTGTTTCAACATGATATTATTTACCATTTGTTTCTCTTTAAAAGTTAATTCAAAATAATTTCTTCTTTTACTTTTTCTTTTCATAAAACCAAACTCCTCGATTATTCAAAACTCCATTCATAGTCTAATGAATACCAATCGCAATATTCTTCATTACAAGGTATCAATTTTAATTTAAAATCTTCTTTTACAATAGCACCAAAAGAGTTTTGTGCCTCTACCCAACCATCAAAATAAAACCTATTTTCACTTTCTAAATATCTAAAACTATTATATGTAAAAGTTGCTGAACTTGGAGATTTTAAATATTCCTTTACATCTTGTTCAAAATAATCTTTTATAGGATATGGTGGAACATCAGTATAAAGCATAGCATTATATAGATAAACAAAATCATTTACTTGTTTGCCATTTTCATATAAAACGATGTCAATATCTTTGTTAAAATCCCAATAAACCTTTTCTACTTTTGTTTTGTCTTGACTATTTATCTCAATTTTCATAGCATTTGGTGGGAAATAACTACTTTTACAAGTTTCTTCTATATTTACTATATAAGTATTTTCTTTTTCTCTATCTTCCCATATACCATATAAAGATAGGCAAGACCCAATATCTAATCTTTCATCTTTGTGTAATGAACTATAAATATTTTGCAAAAAATCTTTTGCCTCTTTTTTGTCATAAGTATTTAAATAAAGTATTTCTCTTATATCACTTGAATAACCCATATCTACTTTATGAATAAAACTTATTGTGTAATTTAAACTGAATACAACACCACATATTATGGCTAATATTGAAATAATGCTAATTCTTAATTTTATTGTTTTTCTTTGCTCGTTATATTTAATCATAAAAACTATTAAAGCAACTGTATTTATTATTAAAGATAAAAGTAATAATATTTGAGGTATCATACTATCAATTCTTTCATAACCAATTACTATGATAATTCCAGCAAGTAGTTGATAGATAATCAATATATATTTTTTCTTTTTATAATCTATTTTTTTGTCATTTACGATTATACTATCTTCAACAATTTCTTTATTTTGTAATATCTCACTATTACAATAACGACACATTTTAGCATTTATAGATATTTTTCTACCACAATCAGGACATTTTATCATTCTTTGCCGTTCTTCTTGTTTATTATTTTTATTGTGCAGGGTATAAATAAATATGATAATGGCTATACCAAAATAAATCATTAGAAAAAAATTAGCACCTAAAAATCTCAAACCCATAAAAAATCAAACTCCTTTCTTTCACATCTATTATAGCATACTTTTTCTTTTGCCTAAAATAGCCCATTTTTGCCTACTATTTAAGTGATTTATGTTATGGGTATTATTTGTATATACCAAAGTTTAAAACATCAAAAAAGAGGCCAAAAACACCTCTAATCGAGTTTAAACTCGTCTATATCAGCAAAGTCAATGTTATCAATGGCTTTATAGTCAATATTATTGTAGTTATTTTCTATGTATGTCTTGATACAATTACAAAACTTTTCCTTTTGTTCTTTGTTATCACTAAAGATAACATCATTTTTTTCTATAAACTCATTACTATATAATTTTTTAAAAAGTGGGTATTGCTTATTTTCCTTTGCCTTATCAGTAATAATCTTTTTTACTAATTTATCTATTTTAGTGGTAGCAAGTTTTGTTTTATTGTCTAATGCTTCCGTATCATAGATAATAACATCTTGTTTGTGTAATTCCTTAAGCATAGGCTTTGCATACTTGATATAGTATTCTTCTATTTTTTCATTTTGTGTATGTGTCCTTATAATTGTTTCAGCATATCGTTTACCCATATCAACTTTAACTTTCCTATTGCTTGTATTTAAAAAGTTTCTTTCTTCCTCGTCAAAGGCGATACTATCTTCTTCCGTAAAGTCATTATGCTTAACTAATAAATTAAAAAGATTATCTTCATATACGACTTGCTCGTGTTCCGTCATTTCAATTTTTGATTTCACATAGGGCATTATAAAGTTATCTATACAATTCCATATTTTATCTTTTAGTATTGTTTCAGCATCCGTGCTTTTTCGCTCCTTTGCCTTTGCTTTTTCTTCTTCCTCTAACATCTTAACAACATTTATTGATTTCATTAACTCAACCTCTCAAACATTTTTTTATTTCTATCAATGATATTTTGTATTTTAGAAAAAGCTTCTTGCACTTGTTTTTCGTCCGTGATAGTAGGCACATTGTCATACATGAGATTATAGATTTCTTTTAGGTCATTGATTAACTTAACAACAACATCAGCCTTAATAGTAAACTCATATAAGCCCGTTGTTATCTTTTCCATATTTACATAGAAAAAGTATAAGTCATAGTTAGCAATAAAAGGCTCAATTTCAATGTGTGATATTTCAATAATATGCTCATTTTTAGTGTCATTTTCTAATTGTTCCATAATTACATGATTTGTTATAAATGCCTCGTTTAAAAAGTTATCGGCTTTATTCATAAACTTTTTATTGTCTTTTATATCTATATTTAAAGATGTTAGATAGGCTTTGAAATAATCTTCGGCATTATCTTGCACAGTCAATTCAAAGTCTTTTATTTCGTCTTGAAATAATAGTTTTACAATACCATTGTTAGCATAAGCAATTAACTTAAATATTAAGTAAATATCATTTTTCTCTCGATCCGTTAGTTGGATTCCATAAGTGTCATAAAAGTTTTGCTCGTATTCTTTCCATATCTCGCCATTGTTAGGGAATAGATAATCTAGTTTACTTGTATAGATTTTATAGTTACTATTCTTATTTTTCTCATAAAGTAAACCACTTTTAACAACTTTGTCAAAGTCAATGATTTCAAGTTTTTTCATTTCTTCTTCGACTTCTTGCTTAACCATATCTAATTTGTTAAAGTTCATTAAATAGTCATACCACTCAACAAACTTATTGAATAAGTATCTCGTATTACTATCTATCAAGCCTTTTAAAGTTCTTACACTATATTTGTGTTTTCTTTTTTCGTCGTTTTCTTCGTCAACTTGTTCCCCAACAATTTTTTCAAACTCGAGTTCCATTTCGTATATTTTATCATTGATAGATTTGTTACTATCAGCGAATATTATATTGTTTATTGTGATTAGCATTTTATATACTTCAAGCATAATGTCATATTGTTCTTTGTATTCTTTTCTAAAGTCGTCAATTTTAAGTGCTTGTTCTAAAGTGTTTATATACTTGCTATTGCGAAAAATATCGTCCGATAAGGTATTGTGTCTTTTTCCCATAATTAAAGCCTCCGTGCCTTAATTATACCACGAAAAAAGGCTATCTCATATAAGATAACCTTTGTTTTAGTTTAGATTAAGTTTAATTTAGTTTGTTTATAGTCTAAAATAGTTTATTTTTAGTTTAAATTAGTTTTATTCACTCATAATTGAGTTTAATTCAACAAAGTTGTCATATTCTTTTTGAATAGCCTTATATAAACTAGCAATTCTATTATCAATACTATTTTTAGAGTTGTTTCTTTGTTGTTGATTTGTCATATATTTAGCAAACTTATTCAAAGTAGTTTTTGAAACCTCACTTTCAGTATATTTTGTAAGCATTACCTCAACCATAACACCTTTAATATCACTTAAATCTAAAACCATTTTTGCATTTTTATCTAACATCTTAATCACTTTCCTTTCTTTGTGGGGTTGCCACTTTCTAATTGTTAGAATATTTTTTACAAACTTTCAAACCGGTTCGTTCGTTTGTGATTACATCTTACCAACAAAATACCAAAATTAAAGTGTCATAAAACAAGTAAAAGTGTTCCTTTTTAAAAGTATGAAAAGCCTTTGCTTATGGGCTTTTTTTGTATTTCAATACCGATTTTTCGAGTAAAAAAGCCAAAAATAAGAATAAAATATTTTGTATTTTTTTGATTTTGTCAGCCCCGTATTTTTTCCTTATTTATATATATAGGGTGTTCGACGAAAAAAGTATCATAAACTATCACAAAGTATCACAAACTATCATAAATTTTCATAACAAAATTAAAACTTATTACTCGATAAATCGGTTAAGTAAAATTGTCTAGCCCTTATATTACGGGCTTTTTTTAGTTTTCAAAATGGAACACTATCTTAATTTTTCCGTGCGAGATTAGAGGCTTTTGTTTTTGTTATTCTTTAGGTGCTTAAGCAAGAGAACGAAAAACGGAGGAAAAAATTATGACAAAAGAGATTTGCGATATTCAAACATTATCAAGTTATTTAAAAGTGTCAGTATCAGAAGTTAGGAAACTTGTGAGAGAGAAAAAAATACCATTCTTTAGAGTTGGAAATAGATTAAGATTTGACTTAAAAAGTATCAATACTTGGTTAGAAAAATTACAAGAAAAAGAAAGCAAAACATCTCTATTTTACTAGGAAAAATAAGGAAAATATGATATAATTATAGGTAGATAGAGATTGTTTTATCAAATGTTAGGAGGAACGAAAAATGATAAAACAACTATCAAAAAATAAATATAAAATAATAGCAGAAATTGGCTACACAATAGACGGAAAAAGAAAGAGAAAAACGGAAATTTTCGAGGGAACGAAAAAGCAAGCCGAAACAAGAGAGTTTGAAATAAAGCAACAATATGCTAAAGGTGGCTTTGTCGTAGATAGCAAAAATATGACCTTTGAAGATTTTGGAGAGTTCTTTATTCGTAACTATTGTGAGGGAAATATTGGTGCTAAAACTTTGGCAGGCTATGAATCAATGTTAGAAAAAATCAATGGTTATTTAGGAAATTGGCAATTAAAAAGTATTGAAACATTTACTTTGCTAGAACTTTATAAAAAACTTAAAAAAGGTACTAGAAAAAATGTTGTTACCAATAACACCATATTACATTATTACAACCTAATCAATTTAATGTTTACGCAAGCCGTAAAATGGAAACTACTAGAAGTTAACCCTAACACGGACATTCCTAGACCAAAGAAAGAAAAACATCTTGCCGAATACTACGACCTAGACCAAATACATATATTATTGAATGGTTTATCTAACGAGTGTTTAAAATATCAAGCACTTATCATTCTAGCATTAGACTCGGGAGCAAGAAGAAGTGAGATTTTAGCATTAACTTGGAATGACATTGATTTTGATACCAAAGTATTAACTATCAATAAATCACTAGATGTTATTAAAGGCGAGTTTGTAGAAAAGGCAACAAAGAATGATACATCTACAAGAAAAATGGTATTAACCGACGCAACTATTGAAGTATTAAAAGCCTACAAAGACGAGTTGGTTTTATCTAATAATTGGCAAAAAAGCAATAAATTGTTCCTAGCAAAAGACGGCAAGCCTATGTATCCAACAACTTGTGGCAAGATATTTCAAAAGGTAGCAGTTAAGTATGGACTACCAAAAATCAACTTCCATTCATTAAGACATAGTTCAGCAAGTCTACAAATAGCACTAGGTGTTCATACAAAATTGATACAAGAAAGAATGGGTCATTCTTCTATGGCAGTAACGACCGGTATTTATTCCCATATCTTCCAAGCAAATAGAACGGAAGTTGCTAACAAATTGAATGGTGCCTTAACCGTCAATTAAAATACAATTTTGAGATTTCGGCACCTTTTCGGCACCCGTTATAAAAAAACGGCTATTGTAAAGCCAATAAAAAAATGCTATAATAGATACATCAAACCAAGCAAAGCCCCATAAAATAAGGGGAAAAGAGGTTGCATAGGTTTTTTGAAAATATGGTGGAGCCTTAGAAAAAAGGAAACAAGCCCTCTGACTCTTAATCAGTGGGTCTAGGGTTCGAATCCCTAACAGCCCACCAAATCGATATCAAACTCAGATTTTATATGTCTGAGTTTTTATTTATATTTTGGAGTGATGCTTTATGAAAATTAATCAAAAGAATAATCACCCATTTTATTTAACTAAATCAAATATAACAATATCGCTATACTTCATTATAAATTATAATTAGGTGAAATTAATTCATACAAACTTCTAAAGTCATTTAATAATTTTTTATATCAGAACTTAATTTTCCAAAAATAATAGTTAATTATAGAAATAATAAAGAATATAAATCATTCTTCGAAACATTTATATTCCTTATTGATAAAAGTCATTATGACTGTAACAATGTAATCTACTTCTTTTTCTGATAATCTTCTATTTTTAGGGATATCATGCCATTTACTTAAACAACTTCTACAACAAGTAGCAGTAGCATGTTGCGCTATAAAAACAGGATGTCCTTTTGTAGGTGTTTGCTTGCCATCATTTAAAATTACACTAGGACTCAACCTTTTATTTATGAAATCATAAGCATGGTTCTCAATAATATTTAATCCCTTTTTGTTAATATATATAATATCTTTTTCTTTAAGATGAAAGCTACTCCTAAACTTTGATTTAGATAGCCTATAAAATAAGTAATTTATATCTTGCATAAAAATACCTTCTTTACAAAAACTCAAATTATAATTATACTAACACGTGAGGTGTTAATTTTGAAAGTAATTCATCCACTAAAACCCATTTATAATAGTCAATCAAAAGTATTAATTTTAGGTAGTTTTCCATCTATAAAATCAAGAGAAAATAATTTCTATTATTCTCATCCTAGAAATAGATTTTGGAAAACTCTAGAAAAAGTATTTAATGAAAATATAGGAAATAGTAATAAAGATAAAGAAAACTTTCTTTTAACTCATAAAATTGCTCTTTTTGATGTCGTAAAAAGTTGTGATATAACATTATCATGTGACAATAGTATAAAAGATGTAATACCAAATGATATAAAAAAAATAGTTGCTAATAGTAATATAAAAATCATTTTTACTACAGGCTTAAAAGCTTATAATTTATATAATAAGTTTTTAGCAGATGATTTAGAAATTGAAGCAATTAAATTACTATCTCCTTCTCCTGCCAACTGTAAAAAAGGAATTGAAACGAAACTAGTTGACAATTATAAAATAATAAAAAAGTATTTAGATTAGTTTTATTAGTCTTAAACTATTTAAAACAACTGTAATACTACTTAAGGTCATAGCAAGACTTGCAATCATGGGATTTAATCTAACTGGAAGAAAACCTGTGGCAAGAGGTATCATACAGATATTGTAAAATAAAGCCCAAAATAAGTTTTCTTTAATAATTTTAAAAGTTTTCTTACTTATTTTAAATAAATCTGTAATTAAAGTTAAATCATCTCTTAAAAGAACAATATCACTAGAATCAGCGCTAATATCTGTTCCTTTAAAAACACTGATAGAAATTGCTGCTTTCTTTAAAGCTGGACTGTCATTAATTCCATCACCTACCATCATAACATTATTTGCAATATTCACACTGCCAATATAAGATAACTTTTCTTTAGGTAACACTTCACTAACAATATTCTTTATGCCAAGTTTGTTAGCAACCAAGGAAGCTGATATTTTATTGTCTCCTGTTAACATAACAAGTTTAAGATCTAACCTTTTTAAAGATTCTATAACTTTGTAAGAATCTTTTTTTATTTCATCATTTAAGAAGAATACAGCAACGACTTTTTCTTTAGTAAATAAAAATATCGTACTATTATTTTTATTTCTAATGTATTTTTCATCGTTTATGTAAGGATTTGATAACTTATTTTTTAAAAGATAATTAACCCCTCCTGCATAGTATTTGATATTATTAATTGTACCATTAATACCTAATCCTGCTTCTTCTTTAAAGTTAGAAACACTTAGTCTAGAAAAAGCTTCATCATTAACTATTCCTTTAGCAAAAGGATGATTAGAGTTTACTTCTAAACTTTTTAAAATCGTAAGATTCTCTTTTGTATATATTCCATCTACTAATTTAAGCTTTCCTTTTGTTAAAGTTCCAGTTTTATCAAAAACAACTGTATCAACTCTATTGATCAGTTCAAAACTATTACCATTTTTTATTAAAATACCATTTTTACTACAATATGAAATAGCTAGAACTATAGCAAGTGGTGTTGCAAGACCCAAAGCGCAAGGACAAGCGACTACTAGAATTGTTACTAGAGAATTTATTGCTAAACTAAAGGGATTACCTATTGTAAGATGAATAATAAATGTAATAATTGCTACTATAAAAATAAAAGGAACGAAGTAGGAACTTACTGTATCAGCAAATTTAGCAATATTTGATTTAGAGTTAGTAGCATCTACAACTAGATCAACAATCTTGGAAATACTAGAATTTTTACCAATTGAAGTAGCTTTGTATTCGATATAACCATTATAATTATAGCTGCCTGCTAATACTTTGGAATTAACTTCTTTTATTACAGGTTTACTTTCTCCTGTAATAAAAGTTTCATCAACATAAGTGTTACCTTTTACAACGATGCCATCTACACTAATCTTATCTCCAGCTTTAGATATGACAATATCTCCTTCTTTTATTTCATCTATTGTTACTTCTATTTCTTTATTATTTCTTTTAACAATACCTTTTTTAGGTGTAATTTCTACTAAATTTCTAATACTATCAGCTGCTCTACTCTTATTCTTATTTTCAATAAAACGTCCTAATTTTACAAAGAAAATAATAGTAGCGGAACTCTCAAAGTAAAGATTATGTACATAACTAGCTTCACCAAATATTATCAAAATTACAAAATAAAAACTATACAAAAAGTTTACAATAACTCCTATGCCCACTAAAGTATCCATATTAGGATGCTTTTTAATCAAGTTTAAGATTCCATTTTTAATAATATCAAACCCATAAATTATGAATAGTAATGTCAAAAAAAGTATAAAAATAGTATAAATAACAGGTGATTTATGCATATCCAAAAAAGATATTATTGGCAAATTTATCATATTTCCCATAGAAACATACATAAGAATTATTTCTAAAATTGTAAATAATATTAATAACTGTTTTTCTCTTTTAGATTTACCTTTTTCATTTTTACCAAGGCTTTTAAAACCTGCTTGCTTAATATAATTTTCAATATCATTAATAGACAAATTATCTTCATACTTAATAGTTGCTGTTGCAAGAACTAAATTAACATTAGCTTCTACTATTCCATCTTGTTTATTTAGAAATTTTTCTAAACCAAGAGAGCAAGCCGTACAAGTCATACCTTCTATATTCAAAATAACTTTTTTCATCATAAATCACTATCACTAACTACTTCAAATTCTAGATTATTAAGTAATTGTTTAACTTCATTTCTAAATTTTTCATTTTTTAAAGTTACAATTACTTCTCCTTTAGTATAATCAGCTTCTACATCTTTAACTCCTTTTAACATCTTTAAAGAGTTTATAATTCTATTTTCACATCCAATACAATGCATATTCAAAACATTATATTTAACTTTCATTTTTCTTTTCCTTTCTGTTATTTATTGTTATTGTATTTTCCACAAACTATGTAAATAAAGGGACTGTTTTTAGTGTTTGAAAAACAAAAAATCTTTATTATCTAATTATATATATCTAATAAAGTCATAATATATAAAATTCCACGAAATTAATTCTTTAATACAGCATTTCTCTACATCATGAAAAATCATTTTTAATTTCACTTTATTAGTCTCATATTTATTATTTTCTTTTAATAGTAGTTCTCCTTTTCAATAATATTCATTAAAAGTTCTATTTAATATTTATTACATTATAATTTATACTCTATATATAACCACCATGAAAGGTTATGATATAATTCATTAAGTTCTTTTATATTTCCTTTGGTCATTCCTAACGATTTAATCATCTTCATCATGAATACTATAAAATTATTTATATTAAACAATTTTTAGTGAAAAAATATATCTTATTTTCAAATTCCTATAAATTTAAAAATCTATACTATCAAGATATTCTCTTGCAACATTTCTTGGGTTTTCACCTAGTTCATCTACTCTATAATTTAATTCACTCATAATATCATTATTTAACTTACTACCAAGACTACTTAATACTTCTTTTATTTCTGGGTACTCTTCTAAAGTATCACTTCTTGCAAGTGGTATAGCATAATATGGTGGAAAAGCATTTTTATCATCTTCTAAGACTACAAGATTAAATTTCTTTAATAATCCATCTGTAGCAAAGGCATCTACTACTTCACTTTCATTATTTATTAAAGCAGTGTATCTTGGACTACCATCTATTCCAATAACATCTTTAAAGTTATAGCCATAAACATTACTTACTCTATTTAGCCCATCTTCTCTATTGATAAATTCAAGACTTGGGCTGATTACTAAATTACTTGATACTTTAGATAAATCACTCATTGTCTTTAGATTATAAAGATTAGCAGTCTCTTGTTTAACAGCAAGTGTATAGGTATTATTAAATCCCATTTGGTCTAAGACTTTAAGATTATATTTACTATCTAAATCACTTTTAACTGTATTATAAACTTTCTCTATATCAGTAATAGGCTCATAGTTTAGTGTATCTCCATAAACGGTACCTGTATAGTCTATATATAAATCAATATCTCCTCTTTTTAAAGCTTCAAAACATACTTGAGTACCACCTAGATTACAGTTTTCAACGGTCTCATAATCAGTCTTATCTTTAATAGCATCACTTACCATATAACAAAGAATATTTTGTTCTGTAAAGTCTTTACTACCTACGACAATAGCATTGTCATTTTTATTTGATGAAAAATATGTATAACCAAAGACTATGATTAAGATAATAGCAGTTACTGCTAAGATAATCTTTTGATGGAATCTTTTTTTCTTTAGTAATTTTTTATCTAAGTCACTACTCTTTTGAAGGCTTATAGGGGTTACTAGTTTTTCAACTATACCAATAATATAATCAACTGCCAAAGCAAGTAGACAAGCTGGTATTGCCCCTGCTAGTATTTGATAGTTATTAACAGTTCTAATACCTGAGAAGACAAGATAACCTAGACCTCCACCTCCGATGAAGGCTGCCATTGTCATTAGTCCTACCGCTGTAACAGCACTAATTCTAATTCCTGCCATAATTACTGGTAAAGCTAGAGGTATTTGTATTTTTACCAGTATTTGCCATTTAGTTAGTCCAATACCAGTTGCAGACTCTATCATATTACTATCAATATTGCTAATACCTGTATAAGTGTTCTTAATAATTGGTAATAAGGAATATAAAACAACCATTACAATCGCAGGGGTTGTACCTATTCCAAGAAAAGGAATAGCAAAACCAAGTAGAGCCATACTAGGTATCGCTTGAATAACGCTTGCAATACCTAAGACAGGTTTATTTATCTTTTTAACATAACTTATTAAAATACCAATAGGAACACCTATTACAATTGCAAGTAAGACTGATAGAAAAGTTAATTCAATATGTTCTATTAGTAAAGATATAATTTGATCAATATTATTACCGATATATTCTAAAAAATCCATTACTCATCACTCCCTTCTAGAAATTGACTACTTAAGGAAGTAAGAAGACTACCTCTTGTAATTAAGCCTTGTAATATTCCTTTAGAATTAATTACAGGAATAGTAGTTGTTTTAGCATTATTAACAACATTTAAAACATCTACAAGGGAATCTGTCTCTTTAACACTAATAGAGTTTTTAGATATATAGTTACTAGCACTTTTCTTTAAATCAGAATCTTTTGATAATTCATCTATAATAATAGAACCTAAATACTTTTTCTTACTATCTACAACCATTAGAGTATCTACTTTTAGATTTCTCATTTTAGTAAGGCATCTAAATAAAGATAAATTTTCTCTACAAGTTACAGGACTTTTTAACATAATATCTTTTACTTTAATAAACTCAGGTGATGTCCATATTCTTTTAGGTCCTACAAAGTCACTAACAAATTTATTTTTAGGATGCTTCAAAATATTTTCAGGTGTATCATACTGAATAATATGTCCTCCATCCATAATACAAATTTTATCGGCTATTTTAATGGCTTCATCCATATCGTGAGTAACAAAGACAATAGTCTTTTTAAATTTCTCTTGAATCCTTAAAAGTTCATCTTGTAAAGAGTTTCTAGTCATAGGATCCAAAGCTGAAAATGGTTCATCCATAAGTATTATAGATGGATCTGTTAAGAAGGCTCTTGCAACTCCTACTCGTTGTTGTTGTCCTCCTGATAATTCTGTAGGATATCTATCTAAATAAGACATATCTAGTCCTACCATATCCATCATTTCTTTTGTCTTTTTATTAATTTCATCCTCTGGCATCTTTTTTAATCTTGCAATTAAGTCAATATTTTCTCTAATTGAAAGATGAGGAAAAAGACCTGTCTGTTGTATAACATAACCAATATTTCTTCTTAATTCAATAACATTTTTATTATTAATATCTTCTCCATCTATTAAAATATGTCCTTTAGTAGGATTAATTAATCTATTAATCATCTTTAAAGTAGTAGTTTTACCACAACCACTCTCCCCTATTAGGCAAACAATATTTCCTGTTTCAATTTTAAAGGAAATATTAGAAAGAACATTAGTATTTTTATATTTTTTAAAAACATTTTTAAATTCTATCATTATACTACCCCTTTTTAATAAAATATTTTACTATTTATTTCTTTATTTAAATTATCTACAAAGTATTTAGCATCTTCTCTACTTCCTACGGCAAGTCCATAATGAATAGGAATAGCATATTT